>WTAG01000563.1 GCA_013139755.1 Methylomarinum sp.
GCGAACTGAACTGAGATGACAGCTTCATGGTGATGGGCAGGGAAACATGGCTACGTAACTCGGTTAATAAGTTTATATAACGATCTTCAACTTGTTGGCTACTCATTTCAATATCAGCAGCAATAAAATAGACATTTAGTTCCAGTGCATCAGTTCCGGCCTGTTGCAGCGCTTTGCCATACTCAATCCAGCCATCAGAATGTGTACCATTAAGGCTGGCGATAATAGGAATATCAAGCTGGGACTTTAGTTGCTGTAACTTTTGCAGATAACGATCCTGATAACTTGTAAATTCTACGGGTGAGGGATGAAAGCTATCCGCTTCGGCATGACCTATGTCTTGTTGATGAAAAAACCGATCATGTCGTCTGGATTCAGCTTCTATGCCTTCTTCAAATAAAGAGTGCATGACCAAGGCCGATGCACCGGCATCTTCAAGTTGTTTGGCGGAGTCCAGGTCTTTACTGAGTGGTGAGGCTGATGGTACCAGCGGGTTTTTGAGTGTCAGGCCAAGATAGTCTGTGCTTAAGTTTGCCATGTCTATAATTCCTGTGATGTTTGTTTGCTTGTAGCCTTAACCGCTGCAACCTTGGCGCTGTCGGACCAGTCCAGTTCAGCAAGTTGTTGGTAATAGTGATAGCGATGGTTGACATCACGTTGTGCCTGAGCCAAAAATCGTTCAGCATTTTCGGGGTGAGTCTACCAAAGCATATCAAAACGTGTTTCGGTACGGATGAAGTCTTGATAGGGAATAGATGGTGGCTCAGAATCAAGATGCATTGGGTTTTTACCTTGTTTTATTTTGTTCGGATCAAAACGAAACAGAGGCCAATGACCACTTTTTACTGCTAGTTGCTGTTGCTGGTGATTGTTAGACAAGTCTATACCGTGAGCAATACAGGGTGAGTAGGCAATAATCAATGACGGGCCTTGATGCGCTTCTGCTTCCAGAAAGGCACGTAATGTTTGAGTGTCTTTGCCCGCATAGGCGACATGAGCCACGTAGACATTTTCATAATCCATGGCAAGCAGGGCGAGGTCTTTCTTGGCTGTTGCTTTACCGCTAGCAGAAAATTTGGCAACCGCACCGCGTGGCGTGGCTTTAGATGTTTGTCCGCCAGTGTTGGAATAGACTTCTGTATCTAAAACCAGAATATTGACATTACGACCGCTAGCCAGCACATGATCCAGTCCACCATAACCGATATCATACGCCCAGCCATCACCACCGATGATCCAGACACTTTTTTTGCATAGGTTACCGGCGAGCTGTGTCAGTTTTGTTGCGGTAGGTGAGTCAATGGATTGCAGTTGCTGACGTAACAGTTCAACACGCTGACGTTGCTCATATATACCGGCTTCACCGGATTGATTGGCATTAACTAGATCGTCAACCAGTTCGGAGTTCAGCTGTGGTTTCAGTTGCATTAACAATTCATGAGCATATTCACTGTGCTTATCTATAGCGACTCGGATACCCAGACCGAATTCGGCATTGTCTTCAAATAATGAGTTATTCCATGCAGGCCCATGACCTTCAGGGTTTTTAGTCCAAGGTGTAGTGGGCAAGTTACCGCCATAAATAGAAGAACAGCCCGTGGCATTAGCTACCACCATACGATCACCAAACAATTGGCTAGCGAGTTTGATATAGGGTGTTTCACCACAACCGGCACAGGCACCGGAAAATTCAAACAAAGGCTGCATTACCATGGAGCCTTTGATGGTGGCGACTTTGAGTTGTCGGCGATCATATTCCGGTAGTGACAAGAAATAATCCCAGTTTTGGCGTTCCGGCTGTCTTAGAGGCTGTATGTTTGCCATATTGAGTGCCTTGCGGCTAGCATTGGTTTTATCACGTATGGGACAAATATCAACACACAGACCACAGCCAGTACAATCTTCGGGGGATACCTGATAACTCATTACCAGATCTGCTGGAAAATCTTTGCCCAATACCGGCGTATATTTGAATGTTTCTGGTACTTTTGCCAGATCATTGATTGGAAATAGCTTGCTACGAATAACTGCATGGGGGCAGACCATGACACATTTGCCACATTGGGTGCATAAATCCGTTTCCCAAACCGGAATTTCCAGTGCCAGGTTGCGTTTTTCATAGGCGGCAGTACCTAATGGAAAGCTGCCATCGGCAGGAAAAAAACTGACAGGAATGGCGTTGCCCTGGCCAGCAATAATCTTGGCAGTAACCTTACGAACAAACTCTGGTGCTGATTCAGGTACGAGAGAATGTAACTCAATCTGGCTGGATATCTGCTGGGGAATGTTAATTAAGTGTAAATCAGCCAAGGTTTCATCAATGGCTTTGAAGTTTAATTCGACCATCCGTTTATTTTTTCTGCCATAGGTTTTTTCCACAGCGTGTTTGATAGCTGTAATGGCTTTGTCTTTTGCTAAGATCCCTGAAATAGCAAAAAAGCAGGTTTGCATAATGGTATTGATGCGTTTTGCCATACCTGTTTTTTCTGCAACGGCGTAGGCATCAATGCTGTATACCTTGATCTGTTTGTCGATAATTTGCTGTTGCATTTTTTTTGTCAGCGTAGCCCAGACATCTTTAGCATCAGCTGGTGAGTTAAGCAGAAATACAGCACCGTCTGCCGCCATATCAAGCATGTTATAACGTTCTATGAAAACAGGTTGGTGACAGGCAACAAAGTTGGCATCGTTGTTAGCTATCAGATAGCTAGAGTGGATGGGTTCAGAACCAAACCGCAGGTGCGAAATCGTAACCGCACCCGATTTTTTTGAATCATAAACAAAATAACCTTGCGCATAGAGTTCGGTACTATCACCAATAATTTTGATACTGTTTTTGTTGGCACTGACGGTACCATCACTGCCTAACCCATAAAATATGGCCTGAAAATTATTGTGATGAGCATCGGTACGAAAATCTGGGTTCCAGTCCAGACTATGAAATTCAACATCATCATCAATGCCGATAGTGAAATGATTTTTCAGCTTAGCCTGGGTTAAATGATCAAAAACAGCTTTGACCATGGCGGGTGTAAATTCCTTGGAAGAAAGTCCATAACGCCCACCAATAACTTTTGGTATTCCGATAAATTTATTTCCATCAGAGCAACAATGTTGAGCAATCGCAGTTACCACATCTTTATATAGCGGTTCACCATCGGCACCGGGTTCTTTGGTGCGATCTAACACGGCTATGCGGCTGCAACTGGCAGGTAAAGCAGCGATTAATGCTTCAGCTGAAAATGGGCGATAAAACCTGACTTTAATCGTGCCAACAGATTCGCCCTGTTTAACTAGATAATTAACGGTTTCTTCGACAGTTTCTGCGCCTGATCCCATCAGGATGATCACATGCTTGGCTTCCATGTCACCAATATAATCAAACAGCTGGTAATAGCGACCGGTCAGTTTGGCAAAACGATCCATCGTCGCTTGCATGATGGCTGGCATATTGCTGTAATAGGGATTAACCGATTCACGTGCCTGAAAATAGACATCAGGGTTTTGCGAACTACCACGCAACACGGGGTGTTCAGGTGATAAACCACGGTTACGGTGTGCTTGCACCCAGTCATCGTTGATCATAGCATGATAGATACTGTCATCAAATGAGGTGATTTTGGCAATTTCATGCGAGGTACGAAAACCATCAAAAAAATGCAGAATAGGTATTCGGCTTTCCAGACTGGCAGCAGTAGCAATTAATGCAAAGTCCATCACCTCTTGTGGTGAGTTTGCTGCCAGCATGGCAAAGCCCGTCATTCTGGCAGCCATAACATCGCTGTGATCACCAAAAATTGATAAGGCCTGACAAGCCAGAGAGCGTGAAGCAATGTGGAATACTGTTGGCGTTAATTCACCGGCAATTTTGTACATATTGGGCAGCATCAACAGCAAACCTTGTGATGCGGTAAAGGTGGTGGTTAATGCTCCTGCCTGTAGTGCACCATGTATGGCTCCTGCTGCACCGCCTTCTGATTGCATTTCGATGATTTCTGGCACAGTTCCCCAGAGATTGCTTTGACCACGAGAAGACCATTCGTCAGCTACTTCGCCCATGGGGGATGCAGGGGTGATGGGATAGATAGCAATAACTTCATTCAGTTTATGAGCGACAGTGGCTGCTGCCTGGTTGCCATCTATCATTAACATTGTGGGTTTTGACATGTCTATACCTTAAATAAACTGGTTTGATCTGAAACTTTCAGTGGTGTAACGATAGGCACGAAGATCATCAGACCAATAACTTGCCGGTAATCCCGCTTTAATTTTCAGGTGATGAACAAAATCAGTTGGCTTGGGTAAAGATTCCCATACTGATGGCAAAAATGTAGCTCGATGCCGACCATCATCTAGAATCAGTCCATCAATATCAGGACGTAGCTGTTTGATTAAATCAGCTTCAGATTGACAGGGTATTGCTTCAGATGGGCTGAGAATAGAAAGGTGAATACTAAGATCATTCAATTCATCTTCAGTTAACGGTGGGAATCGCGGATCTGAGAAAGCAGCTGCATAGCTGTTGTAAGCAATGTCTTCAATCAGTGGCCTGCACGCTTCTAACATGCCGATACAGCCTCGTAGTTGTCCATATTTTTCTAAGGTGACAAAAGTGGCGCGAAGTACCGTTAGCTCATCTTCTATTTCTGAAATATCTACAGGTAGGGGAGAGGCTTTTTTTAAACCATGTTCGATAGATGCTCTGGCAATATTTTTTAAAGTTTTTCGCTGACTATCAGTGAGCATTAGGGTGCCTCCTCAAATAAATAAGCACCATATCCAACCACACTGTCTTTGCTGCCGGCAGTGTCCCCCGAGTTTCTTAAATCAATAATGGATGGGGTAAGTGTGTGTTGTTGAGCAAACTTGAGCAGGCCGTTGACACCAATACAGCCACAGGCATTATCTGAATGGATGGCATCAAAATCAAGTTCAATAATAGCTTGAGATGTGGCATTATCTAACTGTTGTGCTGTTTGATAGTCATGAAAGTGACTAAGATCAGAGCTAATCACAATCAAAGTTTCAGGACCACCCCAGAGGGTTTCGATGACTTGTGCTACCAGTTCAGGGCTGGCATTGCCTGCGACAATGGGAATAATGGAAAAATCATCTAATACTTGTTGTAAAAAGGGCAATTGAACTTCAACGCTATGTTCAGCCGCATGGGCTTGATCAAACACATGAACGCCATCGATATGTAAAAGCTTAGCCTGAGATTCTTGGTCTAATGGGATGTCACCCAGTGGCGTTTCAAAATAATCTGCACTGCTAAGAGCCAAGCCATTAAAGCCAACGCGATGTGATGGCCCAATGATGACAACATGTTTAATAATCTGCCGGACAGGTTGTAAATATTGATAGACACTGGCAGCAATTTCTCCCGAATAGATAAACCCAGCGTGAGGAACAATGATGGCTTTTGGGATATGTCGCTCGGGTGTTAATACGGCTTGAGCAAGTTGCTGGCTAACCATATCATGAAGGACATCAGGGTTATCTGGATAAAATAAACCTGCAACAGCAGTGGGACGTGTATTTTTTTTCATTACAGACCTCTAATTAAAGGAGTAATATTGACCTTAGTATCCTGCTGGATTTGCATGATTGCAAGATCTTTTTTAATGATAATGGCGAGGTGTGACGATGAATAATAACGTTGGTACTAGCGAAACATTTCCTGATGCAGTAGAAACCCAATATTGGCACTTACTTGATGATAATCGGATTCAGTGCGATCTCTGTCCCCGGTTTTGTAAATTACATGAAGGTCAGCGTGGTTTGTGTTTTATTCGCGCTAATCAGAATAATGCCATTGTATTGACCTCTTGGGGACGTTCCAGTGGATTTGCTGTTGATCCGATAGAAAAAAAACCGCTTAATCATTTCTTACCAGGTACACCTGTACTTTCTTTTGGAACAGCGGGTTGCAATCTCGCTTGTAAATTCTGCCAGAACTGGGACATCAGTAAATCAAGAGAAATGGATTCATTGATGTCGAAAGCAACACCAGTAATGATTGCCGATAAGGCGAAGGAATTACATTGCCGCAGTGTCGCTTATACTTATAACGATCCGGTCATTTTTCACGAATATGCCATTGATGTCGCTCAAGCTTGCACCGAGCAGGGTATTAAAAATGTCGCAGTGACAGCAGGCTATGTTTGCCCCGAACCTCGTGCAGAATTTTACCAGTATATGGATGCGGCTAATGTTGACCTTAAGGCATTTACAGAAAGTTTCTATCACAAATTAACTGGCTCTCATCTACAACCCGTACTTGAGACACTAGAGTATATAAAGCATGAAACTAATGTCTGGCTGGAACTGACTACACTAATTATACCGGAAGAAAATGACTCTGAAGCTGAAATTCAGCAGATGACTCAGTGGGTAGTCGAGCATTTGGGGCCAGATGTACCGATGCATTTCTCGGTATTTCATCCTGACTGGAAAATGTTGAATAAATCATCAACACCACCAGAAACAGTCAAAAGAGCAAGGCAGATTGCATTAGATAATGGGGTGAAATATGCCTATGTAGGTAATATGCATGACAAGGCGGGGGACAGTACCTGGTGTCATCATTGTGGCGCATTGTTGATTGGGCGAGATTGGTATGAACTCAGCGAATGGCAGCTGACAGCAGACGGTAAATGTTTGGCTTGTGGTACCGAATGTGCCGGCATATTTGAATCTCAACCGGGAAACTGGGGGGCCAGACGATTGGCTGTGAATATTTAACCGACTATTTAGAAACGTGTATGAAAAAATTTCGGACAATTGCTTTGTCCATATTATTGCGGCCTGTTATCTGTATTGAAGTTATGGATTCAGGTTAAATAAATCAAACTTAATTATGTTTTTAAGAATAAAAACGCTAATAGTGCTTATTATATTAGCAATTCTTGGGGTAGGACCTGTTCCAACCACGAGCCTTTTTTTTATCTATGTTGTAATTTTTAGACCCCGTTGGTTCAAGGAGTTGGTTCATAAGATTTACCTGGCATAAAAAAATTATTTGAGTGATCTTATGTAAAAATGTCATTAAACACATATCAAACTTAAAGCTAACCGCCGCCTCCCCAGTTTTTATTATATAGTTTGGTGTTCTTCCGAATTGACACGCCATTATCTAGCAACTAGGCTGTGCAGTATCAATTGATACGGTAAATTTCTTGAAAGCAGGGTAATATCAGGTTATCAAGGAAAATTTACCTAAGAAGAATAGTTAGTCAAAATACGAACATGAAC
>WTAG01000515.1 GCA_013139755.1 Methylomarinum sp.
ACACGTATTAAAAAAGATCATTTTGTACTGGATTTGGCTAAAGCTATTGTTGATCTCCCAATCATTGAGGGCTATGAACTGGAGCTGGCAGAAAGTAAAATTCTAAATGTTACGGTACCGAAAGGGAGAAGTCTTAACCTTTTATTTCAGCAATTAACAGCACAGGATATTGATGTGTTAAGTTTAAAAAATAAGACGAATCGTTTAGAACAGCTATTTATGGATTTGGTTAATGAATAACGCCATTGCATTTCGCACTATTGTCAGCAAAGAAATTCGCCGCTTTACTCGTATTTGGCCTCAGACATTATTACCCCCAGCGATTACCACATCACTTTACTTTATGATTTTTGGTCGCCTGATTGGTGAGCGTATAGGCAGTGTGAATGGTGTGAGTTATATGGAGTATATTGTCCCAGGTATTATTTTAATGTCAGTGATTAGTCATTCATACGCTAACGTAGTGTCTTCTTTTTATTCGACCAAGTTTCAAAGGCATATCGAAGAATTATTGGTCGCTCCTGTACCTAATTGGGTTATTTTAGCGGGTTATGTCTGCGGAGGAATTGCGCGAGGGTTGTTGGTAGGTCTAGTTGTTACTGGAATTTCTTTATTATTTACTGATATGCAGGTTAATAATTTACCTATAACGATAGCGGTGTATATTCTAACAGCTACTTTGTTTGCTTTAGCAGGCTTTATTAATGCCGTATTTGCAGATAGTTTTGATGATATATCGATTATTCCTAACTTTGTGTTAACGCCTTTAAGTTATTTAGGTGGGGTGTTTTATTCTGTCTCGATGTTGCCAGATGTATGGCAGATGATCTCATTAGCAAATCCTATTTTGTATATGGTTAATGCCTTTCGGTATGGCTTGATTGGGGTAACAGATGTCAATATAGAGATTGCATTTGCAATTACCGGCGGTTTTATTGTGTTTTTAAGCAGTTTAAGTTTGTTTTTGTTACACAAGGGTGTCGGAATTAAAAATTAAATATGATCTATTTTGAGCGGACTTTAGTCCGTTATGGTTGTTGTCTTCACTTATACTTCACACGGTCACGGATGCGGTTTTCTATCGGTCGATTTTTGCCGATAGGCAGCGTTGCTAAAACAGTTGCGTAGCTTGCTATGCGCCTGTTTCAGCGCTTTGCTATCGACAAAAATCAACTCGCTATAAAATCCTCATCCGTAACCGCGCGAAGTATATCTCATTAATCAGATGCTCCTTAATATGAAAAGTAATAGCACTGTTAAGTGCTGAGTTATAATACTTTGATTGGTTTTGAAATAAATGTGGGGATAGTTAGATGAAAGTAGTCTCATTTGTTAGTGCTTTGTTATTAACAGCTTGTGTCACAATTAATATTTATTTTCCAGCGGCTGCGGCAGAGCAAGTAGCGGATACAATAATTAAAGAAATTCAGTCTGAGCAAGGCAGCAAGATAGACTCTAAAGATGAGTTGGAGTCACTTTCTAGTGTTGCTGGTATGCAGGTAGCGGTTTATCAATTGATTGATAACGTACTCAATGTGCTGGTATCACCTGCTAATGCAGCAGCTGCTGATTTGTCAGTTGATACGGCTGAGATCAGACAATTGCGTGCCAGAATGCGCACCCGATTTGTGGCACTCAAACCTTTTTATAGCAATGGGCAAGTAGGTATTAAATCGGATGGTTTTCTTGTCACTAGAGGTGCAGTAGCTCTTAAAGATAGAAATAAAGTAAATAAGTTAATTGCCGCTGAAAATGCAGATAGGCAGCGGTTGTATCAAGCAATTGCAAATGCAAATGGACATCCTGAATGGTTTGCACAAATTAAATCAACGTTCGCCACTCGCTGGGTAGGTAATGCGCAATCAAGTTGGTGGTATCAATCTTCAAATGGTAGTTGGAAGCAAAAATAAATATGGCACGTAGACGAAGTAGAAAGAAAAAGTTACCGGAAGAATCGGTTCAGGTCACCATTGAGTCTTTGGCTCATGATGGTCGTGTTGTGGCTCATGTGGATGGTAAAGTTATTTTTATTGATGAAGCATTGCCTGGCGAAGAAGTCGAGTTTATCTATACCGATAGTCGTAAAGATTATGCGGAAGGTAAGGTTGATAAATTAATTACCCGTGCTGATATTCGTGTAGATCCAAAGTGTGCGCATTTTGGGTCGTGTGGTGGCTGTAGTTTTCAACATGTATCAGATGAAGAGCAGATTAAGATAAAACAAGGTTTGCTTAAAGAGCAGTTTACTCGTATTGGTAAAGTTGAAATTCCAGAAATCTGGGAGCCTTTAACCGGTCCGCACTGGGGTTATCGTCGTAAAGCCCGAATGGGTGTGAAATATGTGGGTAAAAAAGGTCGTGTGTTAGTCGGTTTTAGAGAGCGCAGAAACCCTTTCTTAGCAGAAATTGAAAGCTGTAAAGTCATGCACCCTATTGTGGGTGAAAAGTTGATGGATTTATCTGAAATGATTGGTGGTTTAAGCATTAAAGATAAAATTCCGCAGATCGAAGTCGCCATTGGTGATAATGACTGTGTATTAGCTTTTCGTGTTTTAGAGCCGCCCACAGCAGAAGATAAAGAACGGATGCGCGAGTTTGGTCATAAATATAATATGAGCATCTGTCTACAGTCTAAAGGGCCTGATACTATCGTACCTATAGACGGTGAGCCGGAAATCACTCCGACTTACGCATTACCAGAACAAGGGATAGAATTTGTTTTTAAACCTGCGAT
>WTAG01000597.1 GCA_013139755.1 Methylomarinum sp.
TCAGCATACTCAATTTCAGAGTTATACCCATAATCACTGTAGCTATTTAAAGCTGAATTCATTTTTGCACTCATTGCAACACCTTTATCACTAGATTTATTAGAACTAAACAGCATATCGGCAACACACCAATGTTCTTTAGTCTAAATTCTGACACTCCAAGTATAACAGCAGCTCAACGACTTGTAACTTAGCAGAATAATAAACTTAACACATTGGTTATTATGCTATTTTTAAGAGCACTCTAGCATCCATCAAAACAAAAATATTTTTTAATAAATACGTCCAAATACCCCGACCCCACCTGAGAGACATACATCAACCATCCTGGCCACGCAAGTCGACACATACAAAAAGCCAACCTAAACTCTCTATCAGGAGAGATCACCCACTTAAATTAAGAACAATCATCTTATACGCTTCAAATAACCATCAGGTGCCACAGTAATCAAAAGTTTATTCTGAATCATCTTGTCAATTTCAAATTCAGGATGTGTTTTCAAGTATTCCCAGACAGCTGTTTTAGGATTATTGCCTGGTCCCCAGGGGCGATCTAGGAACATATCGGCAGACATATCTTCAATAAGAGTATCAAAAACAACACAATAACTCCCTACACTGGTGAGATCTGCATAAGCCTTAAGCTCAGCTAAAACATGCTCATGTGTATGATTAGAATCAAGGAAAATCAATACTCGCTTGTAGCTCTTAGCAATCTCTCTGACCTGATCAATCACATCCTGTGCAATACTTGACCCCTGTATCATCTGAATTCTTGATGACATAGCGTGAGCCTCAATCGCATCTCTATTATGTGTACGAATATCAATATCAATACCCAACACCTTACGTTTTGAATCACGAGGATTGATTGTTGCGCCGTTTTCAATAGCTTCCCCCATATCAAGCAATGCAAGCATAGATGCACTAAAGATAAGAGATCCGCCATGTGCAATACCTGTCTCAATGATCAAATCTGGCTTAATTGTCCAAATCAATTCCTGCATTGCCAATATATCTTGCGGGTACTGAATAATAGGGCGGCCCAGCCACTCAAAATTATAAGGATAAGACCCAATAACACCCACTCTCAACATCCAGGCCAGTGATTCAGAGGGTAACTCTTCAACCGCCATTAAGCGTTCGATATTGCCATTAACTTCATTTTCAAATTGTTCAATAGGATTCATACTTTACTTATTACCTTTTTTTATAACTTTTATGCGATCTATTCGTCCACCGATCTGAGCACCTATATACAAATTACTATAATAAAATGCATCATAACCAGCCTGCTTCATTGCAAAAGCTGTTTGGTCAATATCATATGAAACTCGATACAGAAATATATCGACACCATCAACTATTGCATAAGCCGTACGCGGATCTCCATCTCGAGGCTGACCAACTGAACCAGGATTACAATATTTTTTTTCACCGAAATCAACAAGTGCCTGAACATGAGTATGACCAGAAAAAAGGCAATCGACATCTTTGGGAATAGTTTGCTCGGAAACAGAGTAGAGATACTGTTCTTGCGGATCATCAGGCCCACCATGAACATAAAGAAAACATCCTTCCCGATAAAAAGGCAAGGACCTACTAAGCCAATCTAACTGAGTACTACTCACTATCTTTTTATGGTAATTAACAATATCAGAAACAACTTTTGACCTTGAGCAGTTTGAATCAGATACAAGATAATTATCATGATTCCCTAGAATATTTATAACCTCATACTGTTGTAATAAATCAATACACTCACCAGGCTGAGCGTAGTATCCGACAACATCACCAAGCGAGATAAAACGATTACACCCTCGCGTTATCGCATCCTCTAGAACAGCCTTAAGTGCAGGCAAGTTTCCATGAATATCAGATAAAATTGCTATCATGGATTACAAAGTCTTCACTGTATCGCCAAGCGATACCTTTTTTAATTTTTGGGTCTGCAGGCACTTTTCCAAATAAAAAATAATCAATAGACATCTCCGCCTCGTTATACCCAAATGCAGTTCGAAGAGAGTTACTACTTGAAAACCTTGGATTTATTTCTAATAAATAAACAACGCCACCTTCTTTACGGAACTGATAATTTGTCGGCCCGAGTGGTCGAAATAATTTTGTTAATAGCATAACCGAAGATTCAATATCCGAATCCTCTACCACTTCTGCCTCCAATGTATTACCTGCACTTGATAGGCGTCGGCGAAATACAATTGGCTTTAATGCCAACCCATCACCCAAACCAAAGACACCAACAGTATACTCATCCAGATCAGACCCAACAATTCGTTGTAACATCCAGTTATCATTCACTTTAGAACGCCAGTAATGAAAATCGGCTTCATCATTGAGATAGTGAATACCTCTAGAGCCATTACCCTGCTTCGGTTTAAAGAGCAAGGGTGGAGGCCCAAGTTCCGCAACAGCCTCACACCATTCCATAGGGATAAGCGAGGGTATCCTTGGCAAACCATATCGCTGTAACACCTCTCCCATCACCCATTTATCCGACGACAATTCAATTATTTCCTTATGATTAAGCGCGACTACAACACCAACCTGCTCAAATACCTCTCGCTGCTTATCAAAGAAAGTAACATCCACCTCCAACCCTGGAAGCACGAGATCTATTCCCTCCTTTTTTAGCATCCAGCGCCAGAATGTCAAATAATCCAAATGATCTTCGTCACAATCTGGTTTCTTGAAAAAAACATCACATAATGATGGTCCAAGCGATTTATCACTTCGGTCAATACCAACCACCTTAACCTGATGATATGATTTTCGAAGGCTTTTAATAATCCCTTGCCCTATAATTGCCCCAACTCCTGTCACCAACACCGTGATAGAGCCTTGTATCATATTTTTATTGAACATCTAAAGGACCAAATTTATCCGCTTGTCCAGTGTGATGAATCATGGCTATACCATCCGCCATACTAATTTTTGGTTTGTCCTGTAATTGATCATAAACTCTACAGTTTTTAGGGAAATTAAACGACCTAAAAGGCACCTTATTTTTATCAATGGTAATTTGCCCCCCTTTATTAAACTCTTGATAAGCCAGCTCAGCTATTTGTTGATAATTTAAATATTCAGAGTGACAAAGGGGCCAACACCCAGACACGCGAGTTTCAACAGCTTGAATCATCAAGCGGGCCGCATCAATTACATGAATAAAATTACGGGAACCAGAAAAGGGTTCAGGTAACCGTAATTCAAGACCTCGTGATGCGTATGAAATGATACGTCCAAACCATGGTTGATGAACACAGCATAGCCCTTCAGTATCATAAAGCTGAGAAAACCGTATACTACAAAACCTCTTATTCACTCTAGCCAAACCCCATTCAAGCAATTGCTCACCTTGCGCCTTTGAAAACCCATAACCTGATAAAGAGTTTGAATCAGCACCGTTTATTGAAAAAACAGTACCTGCATATACACAAACACTACACTCCAGCTGTTCCATAAGAGCAAGTACGTTCACACAACCAACAACATTGGTCGTAAAATTAACACGCAAACCAACAAAATCATCCCCCTCAAAAGCTGAGGCACAATGAAAAATCACGTCAGCCTTATAACTGACCTCGCCATAATCCACTGAATTATCAAGATCTAGCACGATTTCATTATTAGGATCTCGACCAATTCCAATAACTGAGATATTTTGCTCACGCAATTGCACTGCTAACTGACGCCCAAGCATAGAATTAACCCCAACAATTGCAGCCGTTTTCATTCGGGTGTCACCTCTATGAGCATGGCAACACAAAGATCAGGAAAATCAATCCCAACCCTTAGCATAGCCTCTAAATTGGCCTGAAAATTTGTCAATGTTTTAAGTACAGCAAGTGGTAATGGTTTAAGATAAATACCTTCCTCATGTGTAATGCTATAACCATTACGCTGCAATACTTTACGCAAAGTATCTAGACAATACTGACGCCGATGACCCAAGGATAAATCGTTCTCGTTAAGGCTATAAATATCATCAATCAGCCCCAGCTCAAGCCCTAACCTACGATTGAGAGATTTTGCATTAGGTACTGCTACATATAACTTACCACCTGGATTCAAGAACTGTCGATAACGAGCAAGTATCTCATCTGGTTCGTTAACATGCTCAAGAATAAAACCCATCACAATTACATCAAATGTCTCCACGGGAGTATATGTCTCAAAGTAATCATGAATAAGTTCGCCATAAAAATCCGGATGTTGTTGCCTAAATTGATCTATCACCATAGACGCACCCTCTACAATTACATGCCGCTCACATGACTTGGCAAATAACTCGGCAGTAAATCCATGCCCCACCCCAAGCTCTAAAAGTGAGCCTGCAAAACCAAAACGTTCAATGATTCGCTGTGGATACCAGTGTAATATCAAATCATTTTCAAGTTCGGTTATTGCATTCTGCTTGTACTCTCCTGAAACAGCGTTTAAATCTTCCTCAAATATTTTCTTTTTCATTTCTTCAAACTGATTGAAATAAACTCATCCCATGGAATGGTTGATTTATTATTAGCAATAAAACCTTCCCCTTCTTTTCCACAATTAGCAATCAAATCCAGAGCAGACACATAAGGTGTGAATGAACCATGCAATTGTTTATAAGGAAGAGATTGATAATTCATATATTTAACAGTAATTCCAGCTGTTTCAAACCCCCCATGGTCAAGATAATTTATAGCACCATGCCCAGTGATATAATTATTTCCATTAACAGCTTGAACTATAGAAAGAACCCTATCATTACCTTTCCCTGAGATTGACAGGTCTTTAACATCAAAAAACTGACAACTTTCAGCAATATCAAAGTAGTTAAAAATAGCAAGCATTGATGCTCGAGAAAGTTCACCTAAATTATTATAATCTGCCTGATAAACCTCTTCCACCAAGTCAATAGCATCTTTTAAATATGGGGCACCAGAAAAGCTTTGTTTCAGTAAAGATAGGTGCTTATTAAACCAATATTTTTTTTCTTTAATATTAACTTCATCTATTGTCATTCCTGTTTTATGACCATCAAGTGGTACAGTCATCCATCTTGGACCATTGGCAGTTTTAATTTGAATTCGATTAGTAAAACTCCCCTTAGAAAAGGGAACATCATCATAGAAGACGAAAACATCCGCTAACTGGAGTTGCTCAAGAAAACCTACCCAAGGAAAAAACATCGATTGAGATATAACAACATTCATAACTTATAATTATTTCTTCTGCAAAGCAATGCTTTAGATATAAAAAAACTGTATATCTTTTTGAGCCCAAGCAATTAAATCATTCATAACACCCTTAGCTATCTTTGGGTTTAACCCTACATAAACAATCTCAACATTTTTAGGCAGTTTTTCAGGCAATATAACATCGAGGTCAAATAACTTTGTATCATGAAGAAGTGGATTTTGATCTATAAAACAGACAACACTACCCAGATTTTGCAAACTTGTGGCAATAAAATTTCCATATACGCCTGCACCGTATATTGCTGAGTGGCACAGTAGGTTTTCCTCTTCAAAAGAACGTATTTTATTCTTCAGGTTTTTCCAACGATTTGCCATATCAAAAAAAGCCTGATTTACAAAAGCTAACTGACCAGCTTCGACAATATAGTCAATTGAATTATGAGGTGTTTTTTTCGCAATTACCACAAACGCCGCAAAATGAACTTTGTCATCAATATCAATGGTTTCAAAACCTGCTTTGGCAAGCATATAACGTAATGACAGTTCACTGTAATGATGCACATGATCCGCTACAATAAAATCAGCTGGGTTTTCAAAGACATTTGGTACAACGATATAAACCAGCCCATTATCTTTTAATAGCCCCTTGATAATAGCTAATTCTTTAAGAGGGTCAGGAGTATGTTCAAATGCAAAGAAAGAAGTAACAACATCAAAATGCCCTACCCATTCACTTTTCACTTGATAAGAGCAATATTGCGAAATCGGGATAAATCGAGACCAGAGATTCTCATACATACGACTTACATCATAAAGATGCACCTTAACATCTGATTTCAGCCCCATAAGACGCTTCATCACCGTACCCTTTGCACAACCATAGTCAAGTACATTCATGCCGCTATAGAAAGGAATTTTTCCAAGTAGCGTATTAACCTGATGCTCTTGACGGAATATTTTTTTTCCATCAACTACAGAATATAAAATATCATCTTCTTCACTTTGATCAAAAAAATGATAATCTTCATCATAGTACTTATCAATACCCTCTATTTCTTTTGTTTGTATATGACCAATATTCTTATCAAGATAAACAACTGTTTCGCCACTATATATTTGCCCCAGTGACGTAATAGACTGATTATTATTTGAGCTGTAAAGTGGCGTATTTATCACATTACCTGAAAGCGCACTTTTTAACATTTTTCTTCCATATTGTTTGATGAATTACCTATGACCAATTCAGGATGAACACTACTTAAACTCACGCCATCCGCGACCCCACCAACCCAATTTATTTTCTGACCAGCGGGATCAAGAAAATTAAACAATCGAAATTGCATTGACCACCTTGCACGATTTGCGAAATTCTCACCAGATGAATGAAGTGTCAAAAAGTCCATAATTATCAGATCTCCGGGTTCTGAAAGTGGAGCAACTATGCCATATTTTTTTATAAGCTGCTGTTCATTTTCAAGACGCATAGCATAAGCGCCACTTTTATTCTGGTTTGTAGTGTCATAAAGATAAGATCGCCGTAATGGCCCAAGATGTGATTTCGGGCAAACTTGAACAGGGCCTAATTTAGAGGTAACAGAAACTAAAGGTGTCCAAAAAACCACCCCGTCAATACTCCGAAGTTGATCTCGGTATTCATAATGCCATAATGACCTATATTTCTGTTCATTTGGGTTATCAATCCGCACACCAAACCCCCTGCCAGCAATACCAGCGCAATTAGTATTACGCATCTCAAAAAAAAGATCTTCGTTTTTTTTTGCACTCACCAGTCGTAAAAAAGCAGGAATTTGTTTGACTGCATCATAAACCTCACCACCATATTTACGATCTTTTTTAATGAGATCCAGATAACCATCATCGAAAGTATCAGGTGTAAAAATCTTTTGTTGCACAGGACATTTATATTTTTTAAGTAAAACCCCGATAATCTGCCAAATGCCAAATTGTATGGGTTCTATTTCTTCAGCTAAATCATAAAAATTTTTCAGTAAAATAAATCCATTTTCTGACAACTCTTTCTTTTGTTCAAATGATAGCATTACAAAGCTCCAATTAAATGCGATTCCACTTCAATACGACTGTTTATACAACATCACCCGACATTAGTGAATTGATCAACCACTATTTTTATAACGTGATTCAAGTCATTTAAAGTCATCTCATGATAACTAGGTAAATTTATTGCTCGCTCAGCAATATCTAAAGAAAACCTATTTTCTTGATGACATTCAAACATTGACAAACTTGTTAATGGCGAAAAAAACACCCTTGCATCAACATTCTCCTTTGCAAAAACTTGTAGAATCTTTTCTCTTGTTATTCCTGTTTCTTTTTTAAAGACCACCGTTGGCATCCACGCCCCATTAATTACACCTTCTGGTTCTGGATTCATCGATATACCTGATAATCCAGCGAGACGATCTTTATAGTAAGCAAAAATCTCTCGTTTTCTATTAATTAACTCTTCAATACGCTCTACCTGGGCACAACCAATTGCAGCCTGAATATTAGACATTTTGTATTTAAACCCGATCATATCTGGCCAAAACTGTTTAGTTTGACTACGGGCACGACCATGGTTAGAGAGAGTCAATACAGTTTCATAAAGCCCTTCATCATTAGTAACAAATATTCCACCTTCACCCGTCGTTAATGTTTTAGTACCATGAAATGAAAAACTGCCGAATTTCCCCATACTACCAGCCCGTTGCCCATGATAAACCGAGCCTATTGCTTCAGCTGCATCCTCTACAACAGGTATTCCATACTTCTTGCCAATCGCCAAAATTTGATCCATCTCACATAAATTCCCATAAAGATGTACAGCAATAATGGCTTTTGTCCGTGGTGTTATTGCACCCTCTATCAAAGCAGGATTCAAACACCATGAATCAGACAAAATATCAATAAAAACAGGGGTTGCGCCCAAATGCACAATCGGTGCGGCTGTTGCAATCCAGTTAGTATCAGCCATAATCACCTCATCCCCCTGCTTGACACCTAAAGCGGATAGCCCCATATGTAATGCACCAGTACAACTTGAAGTCGCTATTGCGTACTTAACTCCCAAATGTTGTTTAAACAACTCTTCAAAGCGATCAATATACTCATAACAATGCTCTCCCCACCCCTAGATCGGAAGAGCACA
>WTAG01000139.1 GCA_013139755.1 Methylomarinum sp.
AGGTCAAAACAGCTTTTGCTGTTTTAACCTTGTACCCTTAACCTTGCCCCTAATCCTTTTTTGCTCCTCGGCAACTGCTCCTGCGTTGCTTTACTACACACCATCCATGGTGCTATGCAAAAACGGCATTCGCCACATCCACTACTTTGTGGCTCACCGTTTTTTGCTCCTCGACAACTGCTCCTGCGTTGTTCTACTACACACCATCCATGGTGCTATGCAAAAACGGCATTCGCCACATCCCTGTAACTCACCGTTTTTTGCTCCTGCAAAAACGGCATTCGCCACATCCCTGTGGCTCAAAAAAAACCCGGTTTAAAACCGGGTTTTAAAATTATGCGCTGGCTGCTGCCTGAGCTCTAACTTCTTCTGCAAAATCTAACTCTTCTTTTTCAATGCCTTCGCCTACTTCAAAACGAGTAAAACGTACAATTGCATTGTCTTTAGATTTAACTAATTGAGCAACAGTCATTTTATCGTCTTTAATAAAAGCCTGTCCTTCAAGTGTTACTTCAGCTAAGAATTTTTTAATTCTTCCTGTGATCATTTTCTCAACAATCTCAGGTTTTTTACCACTCTCTAACGCTTGAGCTGTAAAAATATCTTTTTCTTTTTGAATCAATTCTTCAGAAACTTGATCTTCAGAAACACATGTTGGGTTTACAGCTGCAACATGCATTGCAATGTCTTTACCTAATTCACTGTCATTCTTAGCAAGTTCGATAATAACAGCAATTTTTCCACCATGTAGATAGCATGCAGTACCACCGTCAACATTTGCATATTTCACAAAACGTCTAACTGAAATATTTTCACCCACTTTAGCAATTAAAGCACGACGCGCTGTATCAACAGACTCGCCATTTGCTAAAGTCATTTCTAATAATTGCTCATTACTTTCAACATTATTAGTTAATAATGCTTCTGTTACTGTATTAACAAAACCAGTAAAATCTTCACTTTTAACAACGAAATCAGTTTCACTGTTAACTTCAAGCATAACAACCGTTTTAGCATCATCGCTTGTTTTTATGCTAATCATACCTTCAGCAGCAACACGACCGGCTTTTTTATCTGCTTTGGCAAGCCCTGATTTACGCATATTTTCAATAGCTAAATCCATATCGCCATTAGCTTCTTTCAAATTCCTTTTGCATTCCATCATCCCCGAACCCGTTCTATCACGAAGTTCCTTAACCATTGCAGCCGTAATACTCATTATCTCTAAACCCTCAAATTCTTAACTAAAAAAACGCCCCCAATATAATATAAAGGGAGCGTTTAAAATGACTCATTTATACAAGCCAAATGTTTACAAAAACTTAACCTTCAGTTGTTGCTGTTTCTTCAACAAAATCTTCTGATTTTGCTGATGCAGCCAAGCCTGCTGATTTTGCTTCTAAAACTGCTGCCGAAGCACTTTGGCAATACAATTTAACTGCTCGAATTGAATCATCATTACCAGGAATTACATAATCGATACCTTCAGGTGAATTATTTGAATCCACAATACCAACAACTGGAATACATAATTTTTTAGCTTCTTTAATCGCATTCTTTTCGTAACCAACATCTAATACAAAAAGTGCATCCGGTGTGCCACGCATATCTTTGATGCCGCCTAAGCTACGTTCAAGCTTCTCCATTTCGCGTTCCATGCCTAAAGCTTCTTTCTTGCTGAACCTTTGGTACATAGTGCCATCAGCTTTCATTGCTTCTAACTCTTTTAAACGATTAATTGATTTTTTAATTGTTTTAAAGTTAGTCAACATACCACCTAACCAGCGATGGTTAACAAATGGCATTCCACAACGTTTTGCTTCTTCTGCAACCGTTTTACGTGCTGATTTTTTTGTTCCAACAAACAAGATGTTACCTTTGTTTGCTGTCATTTTACCAAGATAGTTCATCGCGCCGTTAAACAATGGAAGCGTTTGCTCTAAATCTATAATATAAATTTTATTACGCGCACCAAAAATGTACGGAGCCATTTTTGGATTCCAGTAACGAGTTTGATGTCCAAAATGAACACCTGCTTCTAACATTTGACGCATTGACACTGCTGCCATTATTTTCTCCTAAGTAATTGACTGATTCTATCAGTCTTGGGTTACGCCTCCACCTATCCCGCTTGATAACCGGCTTTAAAAACCAGCACCCTACCAACCGTGTCGATAAATGTGAGTATTAATATAAAAATGAACTTACCTTTATACCATATTTTTCTTTTTACAACAAACAAAACCATGCTGCATTCTTACTTGCTTACTATTTAACTTAACGCTTCTACATAGCTCTATTATCACCTTAGCTGCATTAAAAAACAGCACCACTGGCAAGTGCTAAATTTTAGCATACAAACAACAATACTTCTGGTTACTATGACAGTCGATTTTCTACAGGTCTGTTTTTTGCGTACAGCCAACAACACCAAATAGACAAAGATCAATTCACTATAAATTCTGCACTCGTGACCACAAGAAGCCTATACTCACAAGCCGACTTTAGCCTGCCAAATATATTTTACTTACCAAAGATACCGCGACTAAACTAAAATATATCAACATATCTTACAATACAGTTATAACTTTATGAGTATTACCATTAAAAACGAATCAGAAATCGATAAAATGCGGATCGCAGGAAAACTAGCCGCTGAAGTATTAGAGATGATTGAACCCCATGTTATACCTGGCATTACAACAAACGAATTAGACCGAATTTGCCACGACTATATTGTTAATGACCAGAAAGCCATACCCGCCCCACTGAATTATCGCGGCTTCCCGAAATCCATCTGCACATCGATAAACCAAACCATCTGCCATGGCATTCCCAATGAAAAACCCCTTAAAAAGGGTGACATTATTAATATTGATATAACTGTTATTAAAGATGGCTATCATGGCGACACCAGTAAAATGTTCTGCGTAGGACAAGTTGCTCAACATGCTAAACGCCTGATTGATATTACCCAAGAATCATTATTTCTTGCTATAGATCAAGTGAAACCTGGAGCAACTCTTGGGGATATTGGCCATGCCATTCAAAAACATGCAGAATCAAATCGCTACTCTATTGTTCGAGAATTTTGTGGACATGGTATCGGAAAAAATTTCCACGAAGACCCTCACGTAATGCATTTTGGTAAAGCCGGTGAAGGTGATGTTTTAGAAGCAGGCATGATCTTCACCATTGAACCGATGCTTAACATCGGCAAAAGACACATGAAGGTCCTTAAAGATGGCTGGACTGCCGTCACTAAAGACCGCAGCCTTTCAGCACAATGGGAACACACCATTCTTGTCACAGCTACGGGCCACGAAATTCTGACACTACGCCAGGAAGAGATGTGAACGTACACCCAACATTAAGCCCTGACAAAATATTTGCTTCAGAAAACTCCCCCAGCACTCTAAAACAAATAATTACCGATAAATACCAGGAACAAAGTCAAAAATTCGACCCTCAGGGCAATGTTGGACAGCTACTGATAGAAAATGCAGTTTTTATTGACCATATTTTAACGCTCTGCTGGAATCATTTTCTTAAACAGTATGCCACGCAACTAAGCCATGTTGCCACAGGTGGATATGGTAGAAATGAACTATTTCCCAACTCAGATATAGACATACTTATTCTGCTAAAAAACTCTGAAACCAGCACACTTCAAGACAACCTATCTGCTTTTTCTAATTTCTTATGGGATATCGGCTTAAAACCAGGACAAAGCGTACGCACCATTGCTGAATGCATCCAAACAGCAAAAGAAGATCAAACCATCATGACCAGCCTACTAGAAACCAGGCTAATTTGTGGAAATTCAATTCTATTTACAGATTTAAAACAACAAATTCAACCAAAAAAAATTTGGCCAACCGATCGGTTTTTTGCAGCAAAGATGCATGAACAGGAACAGCGCTACATTAAATATCACGACACTGCTTACAACCTTGAACCCAATATTAAAGAAGGCCCAGGCGGCTTACGCGACTTACAAAATATATCCTGGGTGTTTAAACATCATTACAACAGCCCATCTCTTAAAGAGCTCATTAAGTATGGCTTTTTTTCTGAATCAGAATACGATGAGCTTATCATTTGCCGCAACACACTATGGCGCATTCGATTCGCCCTACACACTCTAACCAATCGCTGTGAAGACAGACTTATCTTTGATTACCAACGAGAACTAGCAAATCAATTTGGTTTCATAGATACAAACAACAACCCTGATGTTGAGCAGTTTATGCAGCATTACTTTAAAACAGTAATGGAACTTGAACGCATGAATGAAATGTTACTACAATTCTTCAGTGAAAAACTCATAGATTCAGAGCAAATCAAACAACTTCACCCAACTAGCGACCACTTTATAGCTATCAACGGCTATCTGGAGGTCAAAGAAGATGACACATTCAGCAAGCATCCACTGGCATTGCTAGAAATTTTCCCTCTATTACAACAGCATAAATCTCTAAAGGGGGTAAGAGCCTCCACAATACGATTAATTCGTAGCAACTTACATCTGATTAACGACGAGTTTCGTACCAACCCAAAAGCTAATCAACTTTTTCTATCCATATTCAAATCACCTCGCGGTATTACGCAACAATTACGACGAATGAACCGATACGGCATTTTGGCAGCCTACCTACCTTGCTTCGCCAACATTGTCGCTCGCATGCAATACGACTTATTTCATATTTATACCGTTGATGCCCATACCCTTTTTGTATTACGCAATCTACGTCGATTTTCATTAGAAAAACATAACGATGAGTTACCTTTCTGTAACAGCGTTTTTCTACGCATCAGCAAACCACACATATTATATTTAGCGGCTTTATTTCACGATATAGCCAAAGGCATGGGAGGTGACCACTCAGTTTTAGGCGAAGAAATTGCTCATCAATTCTGTATTCAACACAAAATCTCCAAACATGACACTAAACTCATTACCTGGCTAGTTCGTAACCATCTAATCATGTCGATGACCGCTCAAAGAAAAGACATTAGCGACCCCAATATTATTCATAAATTTGCCTTGCAAGTTGGCAGCATCGAATACCTCAATCACCTCTATTTATTTACTGTCGCAGATATCAGAGCCACAAACCCAAGCCTATGGAATTCATGGAAAGACTCTTTATTACTTGAGTTATACACCTATACTCACAGCGCATTACATCGGGGATTACAAAACCCAATTGCAAGATCGGAACGCTTATATGAAAACAAGCAAGAAGCCAAAGAAGAGCTCATAGGCTTAGGGGTTTCTGAATCAACCATACAAAAAACATGGAACAAAATCAGTGATGACTATTTTTTACGTTATTCAGCTGATGAAATAGCATGGCACACCATTGCTATAGCATCCACCTCAAAAAAAGAACTACCATTAGTCATATTACGCCCACAAAACCAACGAGGCAGCGTAGAAATATTTGTTTATGCAAAAAATGAAAACAATATCTTTTCATTAAGTGCCAACACACTTGACTGCTTGGGACTCACTATTCTTGATGCACGCATTATCACAACAACCTTAGCAGCAGAACAATATGTACTTAATAGCTTTCAAGTACTTGAACAATCTGGCGAATCAATAAAAGACCTACATAGAGAACTACATATTTGTAAAACATTACAAAACAACCTGCAAAATCTCGAAGTCAAAGAACAGCTCAATATTCACAGACAATCAAGACAAGCCAGACACTTCCCCATTCCCAGCCGAATTATTTTTCATAAAGACCCGCTTAACAGATACACTATTATTGAACTTATAACCACCGACTACTCAGGCCTTTTAGCAACTATAGGACAGGCCTTTATTGATCTTGATATCCAATTACACGACGCAAAAATCACCACCATTGGCAGCAGAGCAGAAGACATGTTTTATATTACCGACTTTCAATCTAATCTTATCTCAAGCCCAGAGAGACTGGAAGACATAAGATCAAAATTACTTTCAATTTTAGAAGCACAAGATAACTAAAACCTTATGTCTACGCATCATTAGATGCTGACACTGATTCTATATATTTATTCAACAAATCATAGCCGTTTTTATCAAGATCCATATAACGCACGCCAATTTTACATTGATCACGAGATATACGTCTTGAGAAAGCAACATGACAACGCGCTCCTATTTTCTCAGCCTGACCATTTTCAAAAGGCAGCTCCAACCAAAGAAAAAGCTCCACAGGCTTTCCATCACTAACAAAACAACCTCCCGGCGTAATTAAATTTCGCTCAAAAGTATTACACTGAATGCACACTCCTTCGTTAGAAGCATCCACAGCAACCACATCAAAATTAACACCCGCCCCATTTTCAACCACGGCAGAAAATTGTTTTTTTACACGAGGATAAGTTCTCTTTTCCATAATAATTTCTTCATAACTAAAACCTGTTTATTAAAACATTAGCCTAAATTACTAATTTATCAAATAATTAATAAAAATAACTTTAAATAACTATTAACAAGCCACAGACTAAATCAAGCCATAGGCCGTTTCCTGTTTAGCTTTCAAAGATTGATGACAGACTTAGAGGGACTGAAAACAAGATGGGCATACGACCAAGAAAGGTTGATAATTCCAGAGAATTATTTCATGCTTAAGCGTGGTTTTTATGGCTGTCTCTGAATTTATTTGCCACACATAAGATTAAAACCTTTGCCTTCAGACGAACAGCTTTATATAAAACCAGCCTAAATAAAGCGTCCTGTATTAGCTGGACATTATAGTCCAGGATATTCTGTCACCTAATTCTGAGAAAGAAGGGTAAAAAATCAGTTAATCAAAATCACTCATAAATATATCTTCAATAAACTGCTTTTCTTCTTCTGTAAGTAAAATCTTTGAATATTTTTGTTCGGAACGCTTCTGCTCAGAAAGCTGGTGATATCTACGATCAGACGCTCGCCGCTCATCGCTGCGTCTGTTAATGTCACGACGATTCCACTTTGGCCAGGCCACATAATTCTTTTTAACGCTTTCTATCCACTCTGGCGAGCCGAATGAATATGGCGTAGCACGTCTGTCAGCTCTTCGTCGCACCATTGATGTGCGGCGCGAATTACGTCTAAAGTCATAGAGGTTCATTTTTTATATCCTCACTGTTAAATATCTTATTATTGTGTTTTAACACATCAAGAAAAAAACCGAGCTACTGGACAATTGAGCTAAATAATCTAATGGCTTCCAATAAACTATAAAGCCTAAGAAAAAGAAGTTGATACTATAAACAAAAAGCCTTCGATTCCATAAAGTGTGGTAAGTTCATAGACATTTAATTTTATTACAACAAGGATTTGCCTTTAGCTAACTTTGGCAAGTTCCCTTCCAGCCCTATTGCCATACGCATCACCTTATTTTTTGCAGGCAATATTCGTTCCGCCAAACCCAATCCCAAATTTCTAAGAATCCTTAATGGCAGCACCTCATTACTAAACACCCTATAAAACACATCCATGACAGTCATCATCCTTAAATTTTCATTACGACGCATTTTTTCATAACGCATTAAAACAGCCCTATCAGCAATATTTTCATCACTTGCGTTAGCCTCCACCAACACTTCCGCTAAAGCTGCCGCATCCAGCAATCCAATATTAACCCCTTGCCCAGCCAATGGATTTATCATGTGAGCCGCATCACCCACCAAAGCCACACCCGCTTTAACATATTGCTGAGCATGCTGACGCTTTAATGGAAAACTTGCCACACCTAACACC
>WTAG01000066.1 GCA_013139755.1 Methylomarinum sp.
AAAGTGATTATTTGGCTTATCTTGATTGGCTTAAAGACGCTTTAAAAAGGTATAACTGCCAACTTCATGCTTATGTGTTAATGACTAATCATGTGCACTTGTTAGTTACGCCAAACTCACAAGAGTCAATTAGTCGAATGATGCAATATGTTGGTCGAAGATATGTGCCTTATATCAATCATAAATATAATCGCACTGGTACCTTGTGGGAAGGACGATATAAAAGCAGCTTAATACAAGATGAGCCTTATTTATTGGCATGTATGCGATATATTGAGCTTAATCCTGTGAGAGCGGGTATGGTAGAAATGGCTTCTGATTACCAATGGTCAAGTTACCATTTTAATGGATTGGGCCAGTATGATGAGTTGCTAACACCGCATAAGCTATATTTATCTTTGGGTACTGACAAAACATCAGGATGCCAAGCTTACCGTGGTTTATTTATGGCACATATGGCTGATAATATCACTGGTGAAATACGGGCAGCATGGCATACGGGGACACCTTTGGTGAATGATCTTTTTAAAGAACAAATTGAAAAAGCTTTAAACACAAGTATTGGGCATGCAAAAAGAGGTCGACCTAAAAAGCACATATAAATACATAAAAGGGCTCTGACCCGAATGGCACTTTCTTTCGTCTATTAAGTGATGAATGTGAATTATCATGACGCAAAAGTAGAAATATTACCATGCCCTCAAAACTCAATAAGAGCCAAAAGTTAAGTATAGAGAACATCCACTAAAGGAATGTTATCTCTGAGTCATCAAAAAGGATTAATCGTTAACCCATGCGTTAGCAAGCTCTTTATGCTCAGGCGGAAAATATTCGATGCTTACTGGAACTAAGCCTTTTAACAGAAATAAAAAAGCTTTTTCTTTCCATTTGAAATCACCCACTATAGCTAATTTGCGGACTTTTTTCTGAATATGCTCATCCGAATCATTATCAGCCCAATTTATCCCATCTTCTAAGCTAACAAAATCATCTTGAATTATGGCTAAAACATTCACTTTTTCAAAGTTTTGACTTGTCGCTAAAACATTTTTTTTTATTTTCTCAAACTCGGTACTTTTAAATATATCGGTAATATGAATAACCAATAAATTGTCATAGTTTTTAAGTGATATAGCCATTTTAACCTCCTACTGTTAGATGTTTTGTTTAAATTTATAAATCTTGTAGTTTCAATCGTTAAACCATGCTTTAGCAAGCTTTTTATTTTCTAATGCATAAAAGAACAAATTGAAAAAGCTTTAAACACAAGTATTGGGCATGCAAAAAGAGGTCGACCTAAAAAGCACATAAATGCATAAAAGGGCTCTGACCCCTTTCAGGGTTTTGTGACTAAATAAATTTTAAAATACCCGATCTTTACAATTGATGTTAATATATCTATGTAATTACAGAACATCGTAGTAAATGTAATATTAAACTTAATAGGAAAGTGCGTTATGAGTAAAGGTACAGTAAAGTGGTTCAATGCAGATAAAGGTTTCGGTTTTATCACTCCAGAAGATGGCGGAAAAGATCTTTTTGTACATCACTCTGAAATCCAAAGCGGTGGTGACTATGCTACGCTTAATGACGGTCAGTCAGTAGAATTTGAAGTAGGACAAGGTCAAAAAGGTCCATGCGCTAATAAAGTTGTTGCTGTTTAATTTGCGCTTATACTTAACAAGTACTAAATAGTTGCACTATAGTAAGGGCTGATTTTTAGCCCTTATTTCCTACTTCACATTCAGCTTATGTCGTGTAATTTGGCGTTATCACGAGATACCATCAAATATTTCATATCATTTTACATGTCTTGGCATAACGTATTTGCTGAGCCACATACATCTCAACAAAGGCTTTATCTTCTTTGTTGGCAAATTCAAATTTAATACCATGAAAAACCGTTATCTCTCTTGTTTTTATATCTTCCCAGCCTCTTACTTGGCAAATAGAACAAGGAATACTGATTCTCTTTTCGCATTCATCAGTTTTAAAGTTAGCTGTTAAGATAATTTTATCCCCTGAAACACCAAGTTGAACGGGAGCGTCCATCGAAGCGCCACCATTACTAATATCAGTTAGTATTGCGTGTGAAATTGTATCACCATTTGCAAATGCCTTTTTACCCTCCACTTTTACATCTATAGTCAAGCTGACTCTAAGCTCTTCTCTGATGGCCTTTATTTCAACTTTATTTGGATAATTTAAATGCATGTATGCTGTAGGCACTTTATTCATACTCATAATTGTTGACTGAAATGAATATAAATTGCCTTGCAAAAGAATACGTACATTTAAGACCTGGTCTTTAAATGCATCAAGTGCTTTAGGTGTTGTTACAAGAAGACTTATACCCGGGATATACCCAATATATTGCGCATAAGAAACCCGACCTGAGATTGGAAGAAGCTGAACTCTTTCTCCGACAGATAGATCTTGCAATGATAGCTTGCTTGTTGTCCCATTTTGGGACTTGGAGGGCGAACTTATTATCTGTAAATTGTCGAATTTTCGTCTATTTTGTTCTGCTGCCATAATAAAATATAGGTAATTAGTTATATTTAGTGTGATGATCTACACACCTAAAACTTATGTTTTTTCAAGAAAGTACTAATGCCTGCGATACCTTGAGCCCCGAGAACTTTTGCCATAGGTTTTTCTGCCTGCGACAGTCCTCCTAAGGCATAAACAGGGAGATTAACCGATGCAGTTAATACCTTAAAGTTATCCCATCCCAGAGGTTTCGTATCAGGGTGTGTTTGAGTT
>WTAG01000705.1 GCA_013139755.1 Methylomarinum sp.
ATTGCAGAACAGTTTGGCTAACATTTCACCAACGCAACCTGCAACGTAATAGCAGTAATTATCCATATCTGCCATCGTTTTAACGCCTGCATGTAAGTCTAGTGCCTGGAATATAGGCATGCCTTTAGCCATGGTTTCAACACAACAGGCTAATGCATCTATTTGTGCGGAGTCAAAAGTGTGAGTAATCTCAATAACCCGAGGAATAAGATGGATTAAACTATGTTCGGCAGGAATTGTCTGATCTGAAAGTAGGGGGGCAAGTTCTTTGGCAAAAGGTTGTGAGTTATTACCTGTTTTAACAATATCAATAAATGCCAGGCAGAAATATTTCTTTTGCTCTGCATTGAGTGAAACTTCATCTTCAATAGTATCTACTATGCGGCAAAGCAAATACGCATTAGCAACAGCCGGGTGTAGTTCTTTGGGTAGCTGTGGAATAGTAAGCGCAAAAGTACGCGATACGCCCTCAAGCAAAATGGCTTGTAATTCTTCATCAGGTAAGTTGATGAGAGATTCCGGGTTGTTGATTGATATTTGAGGTCCATTCATAGTTTTTAGCGAGATACGTATTAAAGGTGTGAGTTAATAATAGACGGTTTGTTGGTGTTTTGCAAAACAATGTTGTTTTTAATGTAATTTATGTGTGGAATGTATGGTTTTTTGTTGATGGTAAGTAGTTATTTATAGTGTTATATGTTATTTATTAGGTGCTTACGTTTTGTTTTTAGGGTTGATGATTTAATGTTGTTGTTGTTATCTCGTTAAAAAAAACACCTTAAATAGGTTGAAAAAGTACGTATGTTGTTTTTTTGCGTTATTTTAGGTGGTTTATGTTTATAAAAGATAGTATTCTAGTCGGGAATTTTAAACTATATATACCCTTAAATTTTTTTTATTTGGGGTGTTGTTTATTGGCAACTAAGGGTTTTACTCAATCCTAGTGTGTGTTTTGTGGTTCTTGGAGAAACTAAATGAGTGTTCCATTACGTCAGCAGTTGGCAGTCGGAAGTTATTTAATTAAACAAAAGTTGAAAGGCGTTGAAAAGTACCCATTGGTACTTATGCTAGAACCTTTGTACCGTTGTAATTTGGCATGTGCTGGTTGTGGTAAAATTGATCATCCTGATGATATCCTTGATAAGCGCCTTTCAGTAAAAGAGTGTTTAGATGCGGTTGATGAATGTGGTGCACCAATGGTTTCAATTCCTGGTGGCGAACCTTTAATTCATAAAGAAATGCCTCAAATTGTTGAAGGTATTGTTGCTAGAAAGAAATTTGTTTATTTATGTACTAATGCATTGTTGTTGAAGAAAAAAATTAAGGACTACACACCGTCTCCTTATTTAACTTTTTCTATTCATTTAGATGGTAGCAAAGAACGTCATGATGATTCAGTATGTCAGGATGGTGTGTTTGATATTGCTGTAGATGCAATTAAGTTAGCGTTAAGTAAGGGCTTTAGAGTCACAATTAACTGTACTCTGTTTCAAGGTGAAAATGCAGAAGAAGTTGCTGAATTTCTTGATTATGCGACTGAATTAGGTGTTGAAGGTATTACTATTGCACCTGGTTTTAGTTATGAGCATGCGCCTAAGCAAGATGTCTTCATTAAAGGCAAAGATGTTAAAGATCTATTTAGAGGCATATTTGCTATCGGTAAAAGTCGCAAATGGAAATTAAATCATTCATCTTTATATTTAGATTTTCTTGCCGGTAACCAAGCATACGAATGTACACCTTGGGGTAATCCAACACGTAGTGTGTTTGGATGGCAAAAACCTTGCTATTTATTAGCTGACGAAGGGAATGTCGATACTTTTCAGGAATTGTTAGATACCACACCATGGGAAAAATATGGTAGTGTTCAGAATCCGAAATGTGCTAATTGCATGGCGCATTGTGGTTATGAAGCAACGGCAGTTAAGGATATGTTAGCTAATCCTCTAAAAGGTATGATGGTTTCACTTAAGGGACCAAAAACAACAGGTGATATGATTGAAGTTGAAGCACCAAAATTTGTTGAGCCAGAGGTAGTGAGTTCTATCGCTGATATTCCGGTAAAGGTTGAAATAAAGTAAGCTATTACTATTAGCTCCTGTTGTAGGATTTTTGCATTAGTAAGAGGGTTTGTTTTGAATGCGCTGAGTAAAATCAAATGGTTTGTTAGTTTTTTAATTATCTTTTTAGGTGTGAGTAGTGTATTTGCAGCTACATCTAGTGAAGTTGAAGAAAGATCTGAAGCTGGTAAAACCAGTTCAGCAAAAAATGTTGTTCTAGCTTTTCAAGATGAGCTCATTGCTGTTATGCAGCAAGGTGAGGTTCTTGGGTTTAAAGGGCGCTATGATAAACTGGAAATGGCCATTATAAAAAGCCATGACTTAACCAAAATAGCTCGAATAGTTGTTGGTAAGGAATGGAAAAATTTATCGAATGAGCAGAAATCCACCTTGACTGATGTTTTTAGTCGATTAAGTGTTTCAGCTTATGCGTATAACTTTAAAGCTTTTTCAGGTGAGTCTTTTGATTATGTTTCAGCGGATGAAACAGCCAGAGGTGGCGTTATCATACATACTGTTTTTGTCCTTCCTGATGATAAAGACGTTAAATTTGATTATATGTTGACCAGAAAGGGTGATAATTGGCGAATAATTAATATTATTGCTAATGGGGTAAGTGATTTGGCTCTGAAAAGGTCTGAGTATACTAGTGTATTAAAGCGACAAGGGTTTGAAGCTTTAATTGCAAAAATCAACGAAAAAATAGACAATTACGCCAAACAATAGAACTGGGTTTATAGATATGTTTACATTTGCGGGAAAAAAAGATATTTCATCTTTATTTGCAGCTTTTTTTATTTCTACAATGCTTGTTTTAAGTGGTTGTGCGAGTAATCAAGTTTCTGAAGCTGAAGCTGAAGTTGATGCGGTTGAGTTTGAGGTAACAGAAGCAGATCCTTATGAGGGGCTTAACCGCTCTATATTTGGTTTTAATGAAGGTTTGGATGATTATGTTGCAGAACCTATTTCTGATGCTTACTTGTGGGTAACACCACAATTTGTACAAACTGGCATAGCTAACTTTTTTTATAATCTTCAAGATATTAATGTTGTTTTAAATGATGTCATGCAAGGCAAGGTTGAGCAAGGTGTTCAAGATACAGGGCGGTTTGCTGTAAATTCAACAATTGGCTTGCTTGGTTTGTTTGATGTGGCAACAAAATTGGGGCTTGAAAAGCATGAAGAGGATTTTGCGCAAACATTAGCGGTATGGGGCGTGCCTCAAGGGCCTTATTTGGTTTTACCTGTTTTGGGGCCTTCTACAGGAAGAGGGATTCCTGGTAGTATATTTGATGCTGCAGCTAATCCAGCTACTTATGTAGGGGCGCCAATAACTCTTATTCAAATGCTAAATGCTAGAGCGAATGCTGAAGGTGCATTGAACTTTATTGATGAAGCAGCACTAGATCCTTATGTCTTTACACGAGAAGCTTTTTTACAGCATAGAAAACATTTGATTACTGATGGTGAATCAGAAATTACAGATGATATGCTGGATATGGAAGATGACTTTTATGATGAAGGTGAGGATGAGGTGTCTGTTCTAGAGAATGCCTCTGTAGCAGAGGTTGTTTCTGAGGTTGCATCTGCTTCTATTGATATGGCACCATCAGAAGCTGCAACTCCAAAGTTAGAAGCGAATTCTGAGCTTAATGAATTTGGTCAGGCTTCTCAGTCTTTTGATGGAGCGGTTAAATCATTTGATGATGCGGCGCGTTCTTTTGAAGAGGCGGCTGAGAAGCTTAATCGTTTACAAAATTAATAAGTAAAAAAGCCGCAAGGATGCGGCTTGTAACTCTCATTATCTA
>WTAG01000384.1 GCA_013139755.1 Methylomarinum sp.
TGTACATCCAGAGATTGTCCTGTACTGCTTACTCTTGCATATCCAATCAAGGCCATGATAATTCCGCTTCAATGTGTTCCGTAATTTCTTATACGTTTCGGGAATTAATTATGGGACATAAAATGGAGCTCGTCAACATCGCATTCTATGGTTAGGAAAATAATTCCTATAATGTATACTTTTAAAAACAAACAAATTTGACAAAGAAGGTCAGCTAACAGCCAAAAGGAGACAGTCAAGTATAGTTTGATATTCCAATAAAAAGTAACAGGATTCAAGTAGTGTATTTACTCCAAAATCTAAATGCTATTATTGCCAATGTACTTAGACTTGCGTATAAATCACTCAAGATTAGATAAAAATTAGCTTTCTATTTTATTAACCTTTAACATTAAGTACAGCGAAGGATAATTATTTAAATAAGAATTGTAGATCATACCAGTGGCAAATATTCCAACAATAAGAAACCTCAAAGAGCTTTCTCTACGAGCGTCTATTGCTTTGTCACTCCGGGCAACTCAGCGAGTATCGCAACTTCTGAAGAATAGTCCCACACCCACTGAAAGTAACTCACAAATTTCCAATGAAATATTCAATGTAGGGCTTTTGTTAGTCAAATCATTCTGTGAAGGAACACTTAGCGCTAATGGATCTAGATTAGCCGATATCATGGAGGATACAAAATGGGATTCGAAAGAGGGGAAATCTTTTGAAACTGATGACCCCATACTTAGAAGTGGGAGTTTAATGTTTTCTGCAACTATGCAAGCACAATTTGGTCACTTGGTTGAACCAGAACTTCCAACATTTTCGAATGCAACATATGTAATTGAGTTGGCATATAAATCCCTTATTGCTTCTCTTGAAGCTGCATCCGCAATTAGTGAGGAGTACAGATCATCTTTTTTGGAAGGAGTTTGGTGCGATTATGAATGCCTCTTAACTGAAAACATATCCCTGTATCCCGAATACGGGACTCCTATCAACACATCTTCAGCAGGATTACTAGGAACTCTGTGGTGTGGAAATGAACCTACTTTGACGTTTGAACAAAAAGGTGCAAAAGATAATCCAGAGCCCCCCCTTCTGGACAGGCTTAAACATGTCCAATTAGATTGTAACCATCCACTTTCTGCAATTGTCGACTTGTCAACTGAAGTGACCGCTTCGATTGAAGAAGGGTATCTGTATAAATATGTTTCATATGATACTTTATTGAAAGTTTTAAAGAATTCGACTCTTCAGTTTTCACGCGTATCAAATTTCAACGACCCATTTGACGGACAATTGTTACCAATTCATAAATTTGGGTGGACGCACTTTTTCAGTGCCTTACGTAATGAAGTTGCAAGTCTTGTAATAAATAAAGATGAAACCATTTATCCAAATATTAGCGATATTCCAGCTGATACCGATTTATTTACCGTTGCCCAACAAGTGCAAGAGCTTTTGAACCAGAGATATATAGAAATAGCAGTACCTCCTAAACATTGCGATGATTCTAACAAAGTAACTTCCCTATCCAAGCTGCTCAGACCAATGATTTACCTTGCTCAACAAGGACAACTAGGGTCAACTGAAAATGCTCAGAAGACTCTCAATGGTCTTCTTGATTTATTCCAGAATAAGCGTATTCAGTTCCCTCTCCAAGATACGGATCGACTAATGATTCCGGCACTTGCGGAAATCACTCAAGTACTATGTTTATCTGAAGTCCCTGATTCTCTATTGATGTGGTCACATTATGCGGATGAGCATAAGGGGGCTGTTCTCAAGTTTGATGTTTCCTCTGAGGCGGCAGGATATTTCGAAATGGCTCGACCAATTAGTTATGAGCGGAAGTTACCGAGTGTTTCGGAACCCTGCGGTTTGGCTCGACATTTTTTAGGGCTACCGACTAATATGAATTACTGGACTTCACGTCAGTTTTTTACGAAGAGCATGGAGTGGGCATATGAAAAAGAATGGCGTGTGACGGCAACTACTGAAATGCTAGCACAAGGTGAGTTGGTAAAATTTCAGCGTGGGAGTCTTGCGGCCATCTATCTTGGGTGCAGAATAGACTCACCCAAGATAAGCTGTGTCTTAGATTTGATAACAGAAAAGCAGTACGAATCCAACGTCTACGTGGCCGTTAAAGATGAGGCAGAATTCGCTTTAAGCTTTGTTCCTATGAGTAATGGAAAAGCTCGGACATCTACTATCTCAAATTTGGATATAAAAGAGCGGGAGCGACGTTATCGTTGGTGCCTTGATACATGCTTCGATTTCATGAATGAGTTTAGCGATCGCGTACATGGAGATATAAATCGACTTAAAATGGAAGGTTTTCTTGCCGATTACGGCCCGACCAATTCTAAAAAATTATTTAGAGAGATGATACATAAACTACTGGATACATTCACAGATAAACCAGCAGCTATGGTTAATAAGGAAAAAGAACCAGAGGAGTATAGAAAACAGTTCCTAAAAATCCTCCATCCCTCGGCAAAAGCATGGGGGGAACTTGAAGATGTTCTAAAGGCGGATCTCATTAAGCGCGGAGGGATACTTCCTGAGCGTAAAGAATCATAGAAAAAACCCACATTATAAGGCCGTGGTTTAATTTTTTATTAAAATAACTCAATGCCCGCTTTGGGTCGTTACCGGACAGCTCTAATCTCGATATTCCCCACAAAAAGTGAACATAACACCCGTTATGCGAAGTGC
>WTAG01000428.1 GCA_013139755.1 Methylomarinum sp.
TAACAAGGTTTGCACGCCTCGATCATCCACATTAACCAAATCAGCAAAAACGAACATTTTATCCTGAATTTGCTGCCCTAAATCAGCGTCATTTTCACTGATAGCATCCAACATTTCTTCAGTTAATACACCCTCTAGCAAGTTGATAATACTGGCTGCTGCATCAATACCACCCACACTAGAAGATTTAACGCTATCACTACCCGTTAGCTGTTTCTCCATAATTTCGTCAAGTTCTTTAATTGCCGCTGGTTGCACACTCTCCATGGTCGCAATTCTCATCAAAATATCTGAACGTAGATTAGCAGGTAATAACCCTAATACGTCAGCAGATTGATCCGCATCCAGTAAAGACAAAATAGTGGCTATAATTTGAGGATGTTCCAGTCTAATCAAGTCGGCAATAGATCGATTATCCATCCATTTAAGTTGCTCAATCCCTTTACTATTTGCCCCTAACAGGATTTTATCAATAATATTTCCGGCTTTATCCGCCCCCAAAGCATCCGTTAACATATTACGAATATATGTATCTGAATCTAAACCAAAACCAGTTTCATCCTTAATTTGTATAATAAAACTCTCAAGAACAGCATCTACCATATCAGCAGTAATGCCCCCTAGATTTGCCATGGCCGCCCCAACAGTTTGAACCTCTTTTGGCCCCATATTTTTAAGCACACTGGCAGCTCTATCCTGACCAACTGCTAAAAGCAATAAAGCCGCGCTCTCTGTTGAACCTAATTTTGCGTTTAATTCATCAGCCATCAGCTCTTACCCATTCTCTAATAAGTTGTGCAACTACTTTAGGATCTTCATCAATCAGTCTTTGGACATATTCCAATCGTTTCTCATAACTTTGCGGAGCTTCTAATAACAATATGTCTTCTACACCGGCCGAAACACCCCCTTCTCCTGCTTCACTCTCTTCATCTTTAACAGCAACAGCCATAGGTTTACCATCTTTATCAAATCGTACAATGCCTCCTGTTGCATCAGCCTCTGCATGAGCATCAATCAGTGCCTTAACTTCTTCATCTCTAGCAATCAATCCTCGCATGGTGGGTCTTAATACACCAAAAACCAAGAATATGACAACTAAGACTGCCATTAGTTGTTTTGCCATACCAATAAACCAGGGCTGTTCCCATAATGGTATTTCTGGCAGGGCTTCAAGTTCATCGGGTATTCTAAATGCGACATTAGTTACTGTCACAAGATCCCCACGGCTACTATCAAAACCAACGGCTTGCATCACCAATTCTCTTAATTGGTTAACATCTTCCTGGGCATAAGGTTGGGAGTTAGCTGAACCATCTTCCGATAATATTTTTTTATCATCAACCACTACGGCAACTGATAATCTACGCAATACACCTGTTGCTAACCGAGTGTGGGTAATGGTTTTATCCAGTTCATAATTCCGTGTTGCACTCTTGCTGACTGAACCTACGCTACTCGCAGTTGTCTGCCCATCCTTGCCTACTGCTATTTCTGGGGCAACCCCCGCAGGCGGTGGTTGATTAGATAATGCACCAGGCACACCTTGAATACCAGCGCCTGAATTTCGCTCATCCTGTGTTTGCTCACTTCTTAGTGCGGGCAGATCAGGATTAAACATTTCCTGAGTTTTTTCAGTAACTGTAAAATCAACATCAGCTGAAATCTGAGCCTGCATACCTTCACGTCCTACCAATGGAAGCAAGATATTTTCTATACGCTGCATAAGATGTTCTTCAATATTCTTTTTGTATTCAAACTGCTTTGAGGTTAAATACATTTCTTCCGAAGAATCATTACTGCTTAGCATACGTCCTTTTTGGTCAACCACTGTTACCTGAGTTGACTCCATCATGGGTACGCTGGATGCGACTAAATGAACAATGGATTCTATTTGGCCTTTTTCCAGGCTCCGGCCTTGATATAAATTAACAATCACTGAAGCACTGGGTTTTTTACGTTTTCGTACAAAAACAGATTGCTTGGGTAAGGCCAAAAGTACACGAGCGGATTTTATATTTTGAATTGAAGCAATGGTTTTGGCTATTTCACCCTCTAGTGCTCTTTGAAAACGCATTAACTCGATATTTTTACTGGTACCAAAACCCGATTCTTTATCGAGTATTTCATAACCTGAACTTTGTGTTCTGGGTAAGCCTTGAGCGGCAAGTTTAAGCTTTAGTGCCCTGACCTGGTCGGTAGGAACCATAATGGCGCCGGTCTCTGTTTCCACACTATAGTCCACCCCCATTTTATCCAGGGTCTCTAGTATTGCGGTCGCATCCTCTGTACCAATACCTGAAAACAATAAGTCTCTGGACTCAGCCTGTGACCATAAAACAACGGCAATACCCACAGCAACACTTAAGGCGATTCCTAACATCAAGCCTATTTGCCTTGCCATAGACAAATTACCCAACCCCTTTAATATGGGTGGTGTTTTTGTTTCCTTGGTTAATTCACTTAACGCACTTGACTGCGAGTCTAACTCAGCCAAATTACCGCCATCTTGTTCACTCATTCTTTTATCTTCACGGACTTAGGTAATATACCTTAAAAAATACTTTAATATTATCATTAAATCCCATTCTAGTAAGTTTTCATTAGCAATGAAAATAGATTAATGCATACCAACCCCGTTCATTTGAACCTACATTGGCATGTTGCTCCTAGTTCCCGCGTTGTGCATGGGAACGAGAAAAGCATATTACCCCCGTTTATAGCCTACATTGGCATATTCATCACATCTTTGTAGGCGTCGACCAATTTATTTCTTACTTGTAACATGGCTTGAAAGGAAACACTGGCCTTTTGCGATGCAAT
>WTAG01000320.1 GCA_013139755.1 Methylomarinum sp.
CATTTTCAGCAATTGATCCCACAGAGCGCTTGTAATTACCATTAGCAATGTCATTAACGACTTCAAGTATATTTTGCAAAGGCAAAATAACCATTTTCTTTAACAAAATATTCAAAGCACTCACCAACAATATACTTAAAATGAGTGTCTTTACTGTTTTAAAGATAACAACGGATAATAATTCTTGCTCTACAAATTTCGTCGTCACATAAAGATAAACAAAACCTATACTGTCATCTTTATATGAGATCTCTATTTTCCTCTTTAAATAAGAGCCTAGGATATCTTCTGGTGCATTCACCAATTGCCATTGCTGATTTCTCATTTTCCCAGCAAACAATTTATTTTCGCTCTCAACCTTAATCGCAAAAACATACTCATCCATCATTTCTGCCAATATAACCTTCTCTACCCAAGCTTTATCCAGCTCCCACAAGGGCAATTGTATATTTTCTGCCAAACGCAGTACTTTTTGATCCGTTAAATTCGCTAATTCGGCCTGCATTTGTTGCTTGGTGTGAAAATAATCAAACACATCAATCGGCACCACAATACTAAAAACCACAAATAACATCCATATTACGATTTTTTTTCTAACACTGTGATATGCAGGGGATAATGCCTTACTCATAAGAATACAATTGTTCAAATTTATCTAAATCAGATAACCAATTAACAGGAAAAAAGACACCATAGTACTTTTTTAAAACCTGTAGATATTGACCACTTTTAATAATTTCTTTTAAGCCCTGCCGATATTTAGCTGCAACATTTTCTGCCTCTTTTTGATTCTCAGAAATCATAATCGCTATTGGTTCACCTGAATTCGGTAGATTTATTTGTTTAAATTCATGAGCTTGCTCAGGAAACAGCTGATTTATAGTACGTATAGCTACTAAATCAACAGCCAAAACCAGATCAACTCTGCCATGTTTCAGCTTTTTAAATAATGATGCTTGAGAATAGCTAGTCTCAAATGAGATATTTCTTTCTGAAAAATACCTGTGCTCAGCAAACGTACCCTCTAACACACCAATTTTATAATGCTGTAAATTTTGTAATAAATCATCGCCAATAACTTCTTTTTGTAGTGGTTGATAATAAAAGAATGAAACGTGATAACTGGCAATCGGAATAATTGCAGCAAAATCCTGATTAGGCATATAAAACAAAGGATTACCCAAATCATTATTATCGGTACGTTCTATCAGTCGTTTTAGCGGTAAAAAACGAATCGTCGTTTTTAACCCTGACACTGATGAAATTGCCTGCACAATATCCCCCCCCATTCCTTGATTAGGTAATTCTTGAGACCAGAATGGAGGACTCTCATTAGCTTCTAAAACAATCTCCTCAGCCAACGCACTGTATGAGAAAAATAGCACAATAAAAAACAATGGCACACTCATAAGCCGCCCTTCAAATTAATGGATTTTTAAGAATTGGTTCTTTATTTTATTAAACTGTCCATTTTTAACCAGCGCATCAAAACCTTTTTTAAACATCTCGGCACCTTCCTTACCCTTCAGATGTTTTTTATTGAAAATAATCGCTAACTGCATTTTCCCTGCACTTACAGGCATTTTTACAAAATTATTTTTCTGCTCGGAAAATTGCTTTTCAATCAACCAATCTGCGGTCAAATCAGGTAAGCGAATAAAGTCCACTTCTTTTGTCACTAATTTCTTTAATAAAGCATCTATTCTTGCTGTTTTAACACTAATACCTGATTGTTTATATTTTTCTGTAGCAACACCTTTTAGCACACCATATCGCAAGCCTTTTAAGTTTTTTAGATTCCCTTTCCAGGCTAATCCATTAGGATGTGCAAGCTTATAATAAATATAACTTTCATTAACGTCATCCATAGGAATAATGACCTTATCTTTCTTTTGACTTGCTGTTAAATGAAGGTAAGGACTCAGAACCGCTAAAGCATTATCCTGAAGTAAATAATATTTCACCATACTATGTAATGGTAAAATCGTTAGTATTGCGTCTATTTTCTGCTGACGTATTACTGTATTAACCACCTCACTTAAGTAGGATGACTGTTTAACATCAGACCCTATAAATGGCGGCAGTTTAATAGTATATATATCACTAGCACTGGATATTAAACTAGGGGAAACACGAGGTCCCGTTGCATAACAAATACTCGTTAGTAGCAAGCCTGTAATAACAAGCCCAAATTGTCTTAATAACATCATGAGTCTAACTCCTCTTTTAATCAGCGATAGCTGAGACAGACAGCACCATAACTTTATCCCACAAACCAACGTGAGCACCAAAAGGTGATGTTTGTGATAGAAAAATAGTGATCATGTCTTCTTTAGGGTTAATACTAAAGCGGGTGGAATAATATCCCGCCCACTCAAAAACACCGACATCACCACTGTCAACATTGTGAGATCTGTCTTGTTGTATTGCAAAGCCTAAACCAAACTTCCAGCCATGACTGTGTAATAAGGTGGCATCATGCTTACCGATATGATTAGTTGCCGTCATTAATTCAATGGTTTTACGACTCAACAAGCGTGTACCATCCAGCTCACCTTTATTTAACAACATTTGTGCAAATCGAAAATAATCATAGGCTGTAGACAACACACTGGCACCGCCGGAGAGGTATTTTCCTGAGGTTGCATAAGCATCTAAAGGACATAAAGCAAGATCGCCATCAATCAATGGACCGGTAACGCGTTCTAGCTTGCCATTCCAATCACTCTTCCAGTCGGCAGATAATCGAGATAATTTGTTTTTTGGAATATAAAAATGGCTATCAGCCATCTTGAGTGGATCAAAAATATGAGTTTGTACAAAGTCATCAAACTTTATACCTGACACCTCCTCAATTAAATAACCTAGAACATCAACAGATAAGCCATATTCCCACGTTTCACCCGGGTGAGCATAAAGAGGTAACTTAGCCAAACGCTTAACCATATCACCTATGCTTTCATCGGGTCTACAAAAGCCATCGGTAATGCCTGCATCCCTATAAAAACTTACAACCTGCTCTCGCTTAGGATTAGGAAACCAGCCTGCTGATGCTAAATACAAGAGACCCGATTGATGGGTTAATAAGTCATGTATGGTGACTTCTCTTTTTACAGGGACTAATTTATAAGGAAATTCACTGCCTTCTGGCAGCATTTCAACGACTTTCTGATGTTTAAATTCGGGGATATATTTAGAAACGGGGTCAGACAATAACAACTTACCTTGTTCATATAGCAGCATGACTGCGGTACTGGTTAAAGGCTTAGTCATAGAAACGATTCTAAAAATGGTATCTTCCTTCATCGGGACATCAATATCTGCCTGTCCAGATGCATTTAAATAGGCTATTTTTCCATGTCTGGCCATCAACACCACAGAACCCGCAATCTTGTTCTCATTAACATGTTGAACTAGCAAATGACTCATTCGTTTAACACCCTCTGATGACAAGCCAACTGTTTCAGGTTTAACGAGATCATAATTACCCGCATTAACGACCATAACCTGACAAAGTAACACTAACAATGTGGTACGTTTTAATTCCATACATCCACCTTATTGAGTTAAAAACCCGTATTTCTGTATACTCACTTGAATCATGCTAAATTTCACTCTAACACAAACAATAAGTATCCTATAAATATATAAGATTCTGTCAAAAAAGTAATACAGACGCTCACATTAAATTTCCTGAATTAGAATTAACGAATAATTCTATTGATATCTTCATCCGGTAATCTTGTGAAACAGAGTCTCTATTGTAGTGCTAGATTCCCGATAAAAGTATGCTGGAATGATCAACTGAACTAACTTATCCCGAGCTGGGGTTAAGTATTAATGTGTCCCAAGATTTGAGTTTATAATCCAGTCAGTGAACTTCTTAAATAGACAGCAGCATTTTAAAATTTATACAAAATTCAACCACTATGCACTGAAAGTGCATAGTTTTGGCTAGCCGTCCGAATATAAAGATGGCAGGTTTAAATCTAAAAAAACAGAATCATCATTCCTTGAACAACAGACTCTTCTACGCCTTTAATTCCAAATTTGTTATACCAGTAGGAATACTCAGTCCCCAGATACAGTTTATCCTGCTTACCCACGATAAGATCGCCTATATCTAATAATACTTGTGGTTGCGCTAACATATTTACATTATGTGAGGCGTTAGTATTTGCATTACGAAAATCAATAAAGCCTCTAAATTTAAAACTTAAATTTCCTAAGACAAACGGTACACTCCAAACAGGTGTAATTTGTATACCATATCGGCCACTGAGATCTTCATTTTTAAATGTTGTAATATCAACTTGCAGATAATCAAACGCTTCGTTATTCAAATCAAGACTAACGCCTAACAAGTAGGTTCTATACGGTTCACCATCGGGAAAGTTATCAATATTAAGCCCTGCCACCAAGGAAAAATCATTGATTGGGCCTAAAGAAAAGTCCTTTCCCGATATTTTATTTAAACTAAGGTAACTATAAACTTCCGCATAAACTTCTACATCATTAAAGTCATTTCTGTTAATAATATCCACAAAAAAGAAATTACTGCCGTATTTCCAACCATTGCTGTGTTCAACTGTCATCGTTACCCGCTCATCATCGCCGAGCTCAAAATCATTGCCATATAACAGTTGAATATTGCTTGATGTCCAGTCAAAAGGTGATTCCCAATCAACAGCAAAAGCAGGAGATGCTGTTACTACCAATAGAACAACAATACGACCTATACACTTAATTTTTCGATATTGCATTTATAACAATCATTTCTGTGGCATCTCTATAGCTATTGCTTTTAATTTAATAGGCTAAACACCGAGCCTATTCTGTTTTATGTAAAAATCCCGCTCTCACACAACGTAAAACACTATAGCTATAAGTCTCGTCGAACTGCTCAAACAAAGGTTTCAATGCATTTTTCTGCTCCTCTGGCAGATTGATAATAGCCTCTTCTATTTGCTGAATTTCCTTTTCATCTAAATCAAGCACATCATTAACTAACACTCTACCTTCTTCTATCGCTTGTGATAAATGACTATAAACAGTCTCTTGTTTTAACTGCCTTTCTTTTGCGACTTTTTCTACCGTATAACCCAAGCGGAATAATGCCACCGTTTCTGCCACTGTATCGGGCAAATCCATCACAGAAAAGTTTTCTAGTACCTCTAAGAATTTATCACCATAGAGTTCTAGCTTCTTTTCACCCACACCGGATATATAACTCATTTCCTGCAAATTACTGGGCTTTTCATCCATCATCGCCATTAAAGTGGCATCATGAAAAATCACAAAAGGCGGTACATCTTGCTCATCGGCAAGCTCTCGACGCTTTTCTCGTAAAGCTTCCCATAACAAACTGTTTTGCCCTTGAACCGTTGTTCTTTTTCCCGCTTTTTTAGATAGCCCTTTCTCTGGTGTAATATCTTTACGGAGCATTAAGGTTTGTTCACTGCGTAACAGAGGCCGGCATTTTTCAGTCAATTTAAACGCGCCATAACCTTCAAAATCAACCTCTACATAACCTTTAGCAACTAGTTGTCTAAAAACAGAACGCCACTGCTTTTCATCCAAGTCTTTGCCTATGCCAAAAGTTGATTGTTTATCATGCCCAAAACTTTTTATGCGCTCATTTGATTTACCTAGCAACACATCCAGCAGATAAGTCACACCAAAGCGCTGTTCTGTTCGATAAATACAGGACAAAGCCTGTTGTGCTGCAATTGTTCCGTCCCAGGTTTCGACCGGTTCTAAACAGGTGTCACAATTACCACAACCTTGCTCAAGCTCGTCACCAAAATAGGCCAATAGCGCTTGTCTTCGACAGCCCACCATTTCGCACAAGGCTAACATGGCGTCTAATTTATGTAGCTCTAACCGTTTATGTGTTTCATCTGCCTCAGAATCACCTAACATTTTCCGCAAGGTAATCACATCTTGTAAGCCATAAGCCATCCAGGCATTAGCGGGTTGGCCATCACGTCCTGCACGACCTGTTTCCTGATAATAACCTTCGAGACTTTTAGGTAAATCCAGATGCCCTACAAAACGTACATTGGGTTTGTCTATGCCCATGCCAAAAGCTATGGTAGCCACGATCACTACACCTTCTTCCATTAAAAAACGATGCTGATTTTGTTGCTTAACTTCATTCGGCAAACGAGCATGATAAGGCAAAGCCTTAATGCCTTTACCTTGCAACCATTCGGCTGTTGATTCTACTTTTTTACGTGACAAACAATAAACAATACCCGCATCACCTGCATGTTCCGCCCGAATAAAGTTTAACAATTGCTGTTTGGCATTTTGTTTTTGAACAATACGGTATCGTATATTCGGCCTATCAAATCCACTAATAAATGATTGCGCTTGCTCTAAGCCTAATCGGCGGATAATTTCTTCACGGGTTTTTTCGTCGGCTGTTGCGGTTAAAGCAATTCGAGGTATCGTTGGAAATTTTTCATGCAGTAATGATAACTGTAGATAATCCGCACGAAAATCATGCCCCCATTGCGAGACACAGTGCGCCTCATCAATAGCAAATAAAGCGATATTGATACGCTGAAATAAAGACTGGGTCCAAGCCGAGGTCAGTCTTTCGGGGGCGATATATAATAGATCCAACTCACCTTGCTGGAGTTGATGCTCAACTAAGCGCGCCTCATCCATTGATAAAGTCGAATTTAAAAAAGCCGCCTTAACGCCTAACTGATGCAATGCAGTAACCTGGTCTTGCATCAGTGCTATCAACGGAGAAATAACAATACCCACACCCGACCTAACTAATGCCGGAATCTGATAACATAAAGACTTACCACCACCGGTAGGCATTAAAACTAAAGCATCCTGACCTGCTATTAACTGCTCGACAATCTGCTTTTGTTGTCCTCTAAATGCATCATAACCAAAAACAGATTTCAGGACCTTTTCTGCCTGTCCATCCTTATCAGCACCTTGTTCTATATTGATAAACTACTCCAATTGCTAATAACCAATTATAATAGTCAGATTATATCAAGATCAACTGGGCTGACACCCTCTTTATGACCATTTTGAATACACAACATTCACCACGCCTTAGCTATTTGCTAGATCAAAACAAACAACAACTGCTTGTTGGTGGACTTAAAGGTATAGAAAAAGAAAGTCTACGCATTTCTAAAGAAGGCATGATTTCACAAACCTCGCATCCTTATGCCTTAGGTTCTGCGCTGACACACCCTTATATAACAACGGATTACTCAGAAGCCCTGCTTGAGTTCATCACACCACCATTTGCTGAAATAACTGAAACGTTAGGGTTTATGCATACTGTTCATCAATATGTTTATGACCATCTTGATGATGA
>WTAG01000187.1 GCA_013139755.1 Methylomarinum sp.
GCCACTGCTTCTGAGGAGTTGGCGGCTACATCGGAAGAATTAAGTGCGCAGGCCGAACAATTACAACAATCAGTTGCCTTTTTTAAACTGGATTAATCTGAACTGATTACACAATAAGTTTAAGCAAGCCTAATGGAGTCGGGACTTGAAATTTCAAAAGCTTGCCCGTTTTTTATATTGGTAGTTTACTTGAAATGTTTGAGCCAATACAGGTACCAGGATAAAGCTAATACCGTATTTTCTTAGGCTTCTAATAAAGTCACCTCTGATCAAATCATGAACGGCTTGCTCATGCTCAGGATATTCATTTCTGTGTTAAAAACCTTAACAATATACTCGCACTTATTTTCTTTATCTCGGGAATAAACAAAGCTCTCTTCTTATTGAAGGGACTCGGACTCCCTTCCTTTGTTTAAAGGAGGGGGATGCTGAAAAACACTGCTTAATTTGAATATTTCAAGCACAAAGAAGTGCTTGCTGTTGCGGGGAAATAGACTCGTTAGCTACAGGGGGGTTTTACTTCAAAAACTCTGTAATTTCCTATTTCTTGTTTACATGTTAGTAATAGTAAATTTCTGAATAAGCGCTGAATTTCTTTTCTATCACAATTTTTATCCGTTGCTTGATAGCTCCATGATAAACAGATAGATTTTGATTTAGCTTCAACAATTTGTAATTGTGGCTTGCCATTTTCAAGCCATGCATATAAGTAATAGCCCATTTTTAGGTTCCTAAGTTAGATAGATTATGTTTAATAAAAAATACTATGTCGAGGTAGCATAGAAATAAGGTAGTCATGATGTCTGCTTTCTAGTAAATGATAATCATTCTCATTTAAAGAGTCAAATAATATCTAATCTTTCTATTATTAAACAATCAACCAATAATGCTAATATTGGCTGATTACGAATGTTAATCATGGTTCTATACAAACCACAGGTTTATAAAAAATCAGTACATTCCTGAGTTATTGCTATCGGTAGGAGGGACCTACTGGCCGCGACCGGAACAAGATCAATAGCAGTCGCGGCCAATAGGCTCCTCCTACTTTTATCGACAAAATTTAAAATACTGCTAACAAGTTGATGGTATATGACTCTTTAACCTGTGGTTTATTAATAGCAAAGGCCCCATGAACGTTGCGCTGTCGTACAACAAACAATGATTCATAAAATTGGCATGAACAATAGATAAAGGGTTTTTTAAAATCAATGGTTTATTTTTTGTTTGATGAGAGCCATGATGTTAATTTAATATTTTTTAATACTCCTGACATAATGCTGTCAGGAGGCTTGTTTTATGATATTAGCTCAAATAAATATGAGGGTCATAAAATGAAAAATGTAGCAAATTGGTTTGAAATTCCAGTAATAGATATGGCGCGTGCAAAATCGTTTTATCAGAACGTGATGAAAACCTCTTTCAACGATGATGAAATGGATGGTTTTTTGATGGCTATTTTTGATGCTGAAGAAGGGGCTGTAAGTGGAATGCTGGTTTTTGGGGAGCATTATCAACCCAGTCAAACGGGGGCAGTAATTTATCTTAATGGGGGAGATGATTTAAGTGTTCCATTGGAACGAGTAGTGGAACAGGGTGGTAAGGTTATAATTCCTAAAACGTCTATTAAAGATGGAGACTGCGGTTATTTTGCCCAGTTTATGGATAGCGAGGGTAATCGAATCGGGTTATACTCACCCGTATAATTATTTCCTGAATAAGGCGGCGAGTTTGATACTGGTACTAAAGCACATTTCCCAGTTATGACATTGATTGCAATCATCGGACTGGGAGTCTCAATTTATGGCTATGCAGCATCAATATTGAGTACTTTAGGAACAGCCGAGTCACCCCTCTTTAATAATGTGAGTATTGGTTTAGCATGTACTGGCTTTGTTTTATTTATGCTGTATAACTTTTGGTATTCATCATTGGGTCGTGAGAAAACCCCTGTTTTACGCGTAGGTAAATTATTACCTAAATTCGAACTAACAAATATTCGGGGTGAACAGGTCAATTCAGAAAGTTTTGCAGGAACGCCAACGATCTACATTTTCTATCAAGGTAACTGGTGTCCTTTATGTATGGCGCAAATTAAAGAAATTTCGGCTAAGGAACGTGCATGAAACAACTTCCCAATCTCTAACTGGTTTTTTTTCTCCAGCTGGGATGACCTCATTCGTTGCGTAGAATAACTATGCGCCTCATGAGATCATCCCAGCTGAAGCAAAAATCCTGCGTTATAACTTTGGGAAGTTATTCCATACACGTTCCTAAGTATCATGAGCTCTCAGCTCTTGGTGCAAAAGTCGTATTGTGTGCCCCTCAACCTGAAAAGAATACTCAAGCACTGGCAGATAAATTTGATGTACCGTTTGTATTTATGACTGATACGAATAGCCGCGCAGCTAAAGTATTAGATATAGACATGAAAAATGGTCTACCTGCCGGGATGGAAATGATGGGTTATAACAAAGATACAGTTTATCCAACAGTGATTATTACAGATGAACAAGGCATCATTATTTATAGTGATTTAACTAATAATTATCGTATTAGACCTGAGCCAGAAGATTTTATTGAGGTGCTGAATATATATACACAAGTGGCGTAGTCATTTGAAATGAATTGTTAAAGAGAGCAAGAAATATCAAAAAAATGAGAATGTTGTTCTCTAACCATACATATCAGCCTTGACAGGCAGTTACTCTTTTAAAATGACTCTGTTACGGCCTTTTGACTTGGCTTGATACATTGCTTTATCAGCAGCATCAATCATATCGTAATAATTAGAATATTGGGAATTGTGCATCACAATACCTATACTGATAGTTAAGGCATCACATTTTATACGTTGACCAAGAACTTGCCCTCGCCTCTCAACTTCAGCTCTGATTCTTTCGGCATATCCAGTTACTCCATCAATAGTGGTATTTAAGTGTATAAATAAAAACTCTTCGCCTCCGTAACGACCGATACAATCACCTGGCCTGGTTAAGCTTCGTAAAACATCGGCAACAACTTTTAATACATCGTCACCAGCTTGATGACCACATTTATCATTAAGTTGCTTAAAATTATCAATATCAATAAATCCAACGGCTATTTGCCCATATTTACTCATGTCTCCGTTGAAAATAT
>WTAG01000659.1 GCA_013139755.1 Methylomarinum sp.
GTATGGCAAAGATAGAAAAAAGAAACAAAACAAAGAAACATTTAAACAATTAATGGGTTGTAAAGAGCTATAACCAGCTATAAGTAATAAGAAAAAAAAGCATCAATTGCGCTGAGTAAGTGAAAAAGTTATATTTCATCAAATAACAAGATTAACCAGCTATGATAGGGTACGTTTAAATATCTTAACTAACGTGATACAAGGACGTTAGGTATAAGTGTTTTTATGAACAATAAAAGCAAGCCTACACACATAACCTTCGTTCAACCGGACGGCAGAAGCACCTAGACAAAAGCAAGTTAATCTTGTGTAGTTAAGTTCAGCGCACACTTAAACAACATCGACCGCCGGTTAACTTCGCGTTATGTGAATACAGACTCAGGGAAATAATTCATTTGGACTCATTATTTAATCCACCAATACCTATTGCTCTTGGCGAGTTTTATAAGACTCTACTTTCTGTGTCTGGAGTGTTGTTTGCTATTGCCTTTGCTGCAATGCTGTTTGTACTTCAAAGTGGATTCTCGTCATTCAAGTATTCACGGAGAATGTTTCTAGAACTGTATTTGCACTTTGGTCGCCAGCTACTTTACACCCTAGCATATCTCACGGCAGCCCCATTTGTGATTCTGTACTTTCCTGAAAACACACATATTATTTCTTGGGTTTACCTTTTGTACCTGATTCATTTCTTACATGCAACACTAGATTATGCTAAGGAAGAAGGATATATATTAACGCTGCAATCTAGTGGGTTTGTGCCAAGGCACTATGGAAGAATACGAACCTACTTTAGGTACATAAAAAACAGAGGTATACTGAGGAACGCTCTGTTCCTATTTCCTGTTATTTGCTTTCTTATCTATCCATACATTCTATCTGTGCTAGAAAATTGGTCGCTTTACCTAACAAAAAAGGCAGTCTTTTATAGTTGCATAATTCCACTTTTTTACACCCTTTATAAAGTAACTAAGTTCATTCCAGAGTTTTTTATGTATACAGGAATGGAACTTTCGTCTCATACTTCTGAAGTAAAACAGGAGAAAAGTGAAGAAGAAAAAATTAAGGCACGGAATGAGAATATCGCTTTAAAAGAATACTTAGTAAATCATGGTCTTGATGAGTTAAGTGCTTTAAGCCCTTATGAATTCATTGATGGGGAGTTGTTCATTAATTTCCTAGAGAACAAAGACAATGAAGAAGCTTGGTTTAATATCAATGTGTCAATTACTAATTCAACCCCAGAATTAATTAGAGCTGAGGTGTTAAAGTATGCCCATCGATTAACAAGGCTTTTGAACAATTCAAAAGTTGATATTAATACGTTTGTTTTATCGTTTCATATTCAAGTTGGAGAGCAATCGTCGAGAAATATGTTCTTTCGAGTTACTCGCAGTGAACTAGAAAATATTTTTGTTGCTGGACGGGATGAAGCGGAAGATATGGCAAGTATTAAGAATGTATTATTTGATGAACTATTTAGATAAAAATCACATAACAAAAAAATCCAGCTGACCGTTTAAAGCGTCACTTTTTTTGCAAAAAGACGCAAAAAAACCGCCCCTTTAAACGGCATCTGATTTTGGTGTTAGGCAGTATGAGTGTTATTTAATCTAGTCCGCAATAATAAGATTTTTAATAAGAAGGTAAACTAAATGGGAACTTCGATAGAGTTATGCCTTGGAAACGTTTCCCTATCGTATTCCAAAAATCATATGGGTAAAGATTATGGTTTTTTATTTCAAGATAGTGATTTAACACGCCGAAAATCTAAATCAATAAATTACGAATATTACGAAGAACACCCAGAAGAAAAGCAAGAGCTTGACGAAGCGGAGGAGGTTTTTACTAGAACTCTATCTCGCGTCTTGCCTCGTCTAAATTTACTCGGCTTTACACTTGAGGTTGCACGCTCTGAGTACCAAACATTGGTTGCAGAAGCAGAAGAAATTTCAAACAATATTGATATAGAAGAGACAAAAAAGGAATATCTTACGTTTGAAGCATTCTGTAATTTGGCATGTCGCTATCCGCTGGTCGATTTGAAAAGCGACTATATTGAGTACGATACACCTGACCGAGACATAATTTCTCAGGGACGTTTTGCCGCTGATATCAAGGTATTTGATCGAATTCCTTGGTCTGAAAACTCTGATTCTTATTGGTCTGAAGCCAGTTTCCTTTCCGAGAGAGTTTGTATCCTCAGTGCAGAATTAATGCTTCAGATCTTTGCCTTAAATGCGGCTAATGCTGAAGTTGAGGTTACATGGGAGTTTGGTCCTATTGTCCATGCAGGCTGGGTTCAGCGTGATGAATTCCGGGGCGGCGTGCTACAAAAGCAAAAAGTTCTGATCGCAACCGAAGGTACATCAGACGCACGCATCATTCGACGGGCACTCGATGTCCTACGGCCGGACGTGGCAGATTTTTTCAATTTTGTGGATATCGATGAGCGCCATCCCTTCTGGGGAACTGGCAATCTCGTAAAATTCGCAGAAGGACTTTTACGAATCGAGGTTCTCAATCAGGTGTTATTCGTTTTAGATAACGACGCAGAGGGTGTTGACGCTTTTCGCAAGCTTAAAAAATTGAACCCTCCAGCTAATATGAGAGCGATGCTCCTGCCTGATCTTGAGGAGTTTAAGAAGTTTAAAACTGTCGGGCCTGAAGGCGTAAACACTTCTGATATCAATGGACGAGCCGTCGCAATTGAGTGCTATCTTGACCTTCGTTTAGATCGATATCCCCCCGCTCAGATCACATGGAGTAACTTCAAAAAGGATATCGATGCATGGCATGGAGCATTGGATTTTAAAGAATCCTATTCAAAGCATTTCTACGAACAATCTGACGATCTGCTGCGAAACGGTAATTACGATGTGTCTAAGCTATTGAAATTATTAGATGTGCTGATCCAAGAGGCTGGATTGGTGACTCCTGTTATTTGAGGTGCTCCCCTTTGTTTTACATATCGGAGTATCTTAAAAAACTGCCTAACAAGTGACTATGGTGTCAAGAAGTGATTATTTAGCATAATCAAGCTCCCATTTGACGCCGTCTCGCAGCATAGAATTTAAGGTAACAATCATCTTTCTAACACAAGCAATAAT
>WTAG01000683.1 GCA_013139755.1 Methylomarinum sp.
GGTATAGAAGAAATACTGGCACGTATAGCAGGCACCACTTATTTAATGGATGCAGCGCGTCAGATTACCTGTGCAGCACTCGACGAGGGACAAAAACCAGCAGTGATTTCAGCAATCCTTAAATACCAGTTGACCGAAGGCATGCGTCGCATTATCAACGACGGCATGGACATACAAGGTGGTTCCGGAATTTGCCTTGGTCCATCCAATTATATCGGCCGTCTTTATCAGCTCATCCCAGTCGGTATTACCGTAGAAGGCGCTAATATTTTGACCCGTAGCATGATGATTTTTGGTCAAGGTTCTGTACGTTGCCACCCTTTCATTCAAAGCGAAATGAACGCCTTAAACAATACTGATAAAGCAAAAGCTTTATGCGAGTTCGACACTATACTATGGCGACATATCCGTTTCTTCCTAAACAATTTGGCACGAGCTTTCTGGTTCGGCTTAGGTGGATCAAAGCTCGCTCAAACGCCAGGTGACCAACACACTCAAGGTTATTATCGGCAATTAACCAGGCTCAGTACTGCTTTTGCCTTGTCAGCTGATTTAGCCTTACTAACTCTGGGTGGTCAACTTAAACGCAAGGAAAGAATCTCCGGCCGCTATGCAGATGTACTCAGCCACTTATATCTATGCTCCTGTGCACTCAAACACTTCGAAAACCAAGACTCAAAACAGGATGACCTACCGCTGCTGAACTGGGCTTGTCAGTATAGTCTACATCGCGCGCAGCAATCGTTATTAGCCGTGTTCTGGCTATTACCCTCTCGCATTCCTGCGACCTTATTACGTGCCATACTATTTCCACTAGGAAAACCTTATGCGCCACCGCAAGAGAAGCTAATAGGACAACTGGCACAATTACTCCAGAACGATAGCTCTGCTCGTGACCGCTTGACAGCAGGAATTTATATTAATGAAAACCCTGAAGATGCCACCGGCCGTATCGAAACCGCGTTCAATGCTGTTATCCAGGCGGCCCCTGTTGAGGTTAAACTTCATGCAGCACAGAAACAAGGACAACTGGAGAAAGGTGCTTTAACCAGAGTGATACAAAAGGCAATAAAAGCAAATATTATCACCGAAACCGAAGCTGATTTAATCACAAGGGCCGAACAAGCAAGACGGATAGCCATAAATGTCGATGATTTTGCCTCTGAACAATTGACAGCTGCCTATAAACTTTAAAGGTAAAAAAAATGAAATTACCGATTACTGGTGGTTGCTTATGTGGAGCAGTAAAGTATGAAATTTTGGCCGAACCTATAGGTGCTGGTAACTGTCATTGCCGGACTTGTCAAAAATCGGTTGGAACGACCTATTTTCCAGCATTATTTGTGCCTTACCATGCACTCAAAATCACGGGGACTTACAAAGAATACCCCACCACTTCTGACAGTGGCAATACTGTCCACAGAGGTTTTTGTCCAGAATGTGGAACATCACTTTTTGGCAGGAATTCTGCTACAGATAAAATTCGACCGGTTAATGCAGCTACACTGGACAACCCCAGCATCTATAAACCACACATGGACTTTTGGGTATCTGAGGCTCAATCATGGGACACTATGGATCCTGATCTACCAAAGTTTGAAAAGGATCCTTTGCATTTGTAGAAAAACTAGAGCGGACTTTAGTAGGGGAATTATATAACAAAAACATCCCCACCACTATTTCTAGCACTGGCAGCAACAAAACTCAGGTTACTAAAATGGGAGAATTTTTGTTGCATTTCAATAACCAGTGCATCTGCTTTTTGCGCATTGTTAACTGCACAAAATCCAGTTGGCCCCCAAGAGGTCTGACCAATAGCCACAGCACCTTGTTGTTCCAACCATTGCATTACTTCGGCTACTTCAAGACTAGTAAAAATACCCCCTTGTACAGAAGCAAAATGCTCACCGACCGATTGTTGTAACTGAGTAATTACATCACCAAACAATTCAATGTTTTTTTCTGCAACCGCAGGAAGCCCTTGCATCATGAGAAGATAACAGAGTCTGGCAGCTTCTTGATGAGGAAATGGTGGTAATTCTTTAAATGCTTTGATTTCTTGATCACCATGTAAGCCCTGACCTCTTTGGTCAAAAACCAGAATAAATCGCCAGTCATCTGGAATATCCATGTGAGAAATAACGGGAGGTGTTAAGGTATTTTCCCCTCTACCGCCATCAACAACTAAACCACCTTGCTCAAAAACACCAATACCAATACCAGAACGCTTACCCCTATCAGCTATTTGAGCAATCTCTCGGGTACTCAGTCCCAAATCATAAAAGGCATTTAAAGCAGAGCCTATCGCTAATGCCATCTGTGTTCCAGAACCTAAGCCAACATGCTCTGGAATAGCACTTTCAATTTCTATCTTTACCTGATCAGATACCTTAAGGATCTCACATAAGATTTTTGTACACTTTTCAGCTCTTGCCGCTGAAGCCCCTTCTACACAAAATTGGTCAGAAAACGTAACGGTAAGTCGCGTTGCAATTTCATTTAAAGCAACACCAATACTTCCAAAGTTACGGCCTAATGAGCCACTTAAATCGATGAAACCCATATGCAATCTTGCTGGAGCGATAACGGATATTTTTCTGTCTGACAATTTCAAAATAAAATTCTAGGGCGTTTAAAATTCAAAGAATTATACAGGATGAGCCGCTATCTAATGGATAATTTGCGCCAATTCTTCAAGGTCATTAAATAAATAATCGGCTAAAGCGACGGCTGTTGCATCGACAGGGAGAACCGAAGGAATAAAAACTGAATTTGCCCCCGCATTAACCGCTGCCTGAATCCCTGTTTTAGAATCTTCTATTACCAAACACTGAGAAACAGGCGTGCTTAACACCTTAGCAGCTAACAAAAAAACATCGGGAGCAGGTTTTCCTTGCTGAACATGATCTCGGGTAATGACATCATTAAAAATACCGTTTAAATTAGCTAGCGACAAGCATTCCAGTGCATTTTTTTCGGGGCTATTGGTTGCCAGACAAAAAGGGATATTCTTAGCCTTAAGCTCAGCTAATATATTTAAAAAACCTTTTTTAACAGGAATACCTTGTTGATTAACATGTTGATACCAATATTTTCCACTTAAATCAGCAAATTGCTTGAGATTAAAATTATCACCACAAGCATCCGTTAATCGCCGTTGCACATCCTGATGATGCAATCCGGACATTGATAAACAAAATGCAGTAGTAAAGTTATAACCCATCCCTTCAGACGCTTTTTGCCATGCGATGCAATAAGTCGCCTCTGTATCAAGGACCAAGCCATCCATATCAAAAATAACAGCTGAAAAGCCAGCCAATTTTTTCAGCCTATCCATCAATCACTTTAATATACTCGCCTTTAGCCTCTCTACTGGAACCAACTACGATACGCTTCGCGCCATCAATGGATTGTTCTAACTGACCTGCAACCTCAACCCACTCTCCAGCTTGTGCCTGCCCGGTATAAGTTGCGGTATAACTAACAATCAATTTTATCTGTTCATGCTCAAGTAAAAATTCTGCTGGATAATCAAACGCCAACTTATCATCCGCAACCCGTATTTTTAATACAATTGCCCCTAATTTTTCATATTGCGAGGGAGATGCACTTTCAGTATTTTCTAAAACAAAATTTAAATCAAATTTACGCTGATTAATAACCGCTTTATTAAATTTTCGTTTTTCATGCCACAAATATTCGCTATAGCTTAAATCACAACAACGTCGATCATAAGAATCTTGCCAGTCATTATCATTTAGATCAGAACAGTCTCCTTGCAGAACTAACTTTTGTGTCATTTTCCTAACGCGATTAAAAATGGCTCTAGAATAAAAAACCAAATCAATGTCTGAACTATGGTTTTGTGCTGAGATAAGAATTGACCCGGTCACCCCCACCTCACCAAGATCCAGCCCTTGCGCTTCATATAACCGGCAAAGTGCAATCAAGTCGCTTTCGACATTATCTTTTACTTTATTAGATAAAAGTTGATTCAATCGCTCTCTAGGTTGATGATGTTTAAATACTTGATCTAAAGTAACCGCATGACAAGATGCTTGCTTAAAAGGGGAGTAGTATAAATACTGCGGATAATGCTCAGTTAAGAATTGATTGGCTTGTTCAGTATTAACTTTTTGCCACTGCTTGTTTAACAAAATATACCGTAGAAAACAAAGTACCTTTCCCTGTTCAACCCCGCTTTCTACAACCGCAAAAACCAAGCCTTCCTGAGTTTCTACAAAATCTTTGGCTAGAAACATTAATTACTTTCTACTCGGTTTCGGCCATTATCTTTCGCTCTATATAAAGCACCATCTGCAGATTTAAGTAGTTCTTCTGGTGTTTTAAACTGCCCTGTATAGGTTGATAAGCCCAGACTCAAGGTAACAGAAGCGGCTGCCTTAGAGCCTTCATTTTTAATATTTTTATCAAATACAGCCATTCTTAAGTTCTCAGCAATCTGTAACCCTCCCTGTAAATCAGTATCCGGCAAGATAACAGT
>WTAG01000669.1 GCA_013139755.1 Methylomarinum sp.
CTCAACTCTAATATCTGATTATCCAGAGGGATGTTTCCACTGTTGACAATCAAAGCATCCAACTGAACAGGAGTTTGTGTTCCCGCCTGAATTATGGGATGTTGTATAACTAAGGTTCCGGCAAAAGACAAGGTCTGATCAATGCTTGACTCGACTTGCCCCTCTGCCAGCACCACACCCGTGGGGAGCGCTCTACTTAAAGTGCCTGGCTCAACAATACGAAGAATGAGCTGATAAGTCCCTGGTGCATTCTGTGCTGTAGACCAGGGAATTGTCAGAACTTTATTTTCTTGCGGATCAAAACTGAAGTGACTGTCTACTTCAGTAGTTCCTGGTAGATAAGGTGTCACAGAAGCTACGACTTCACCACTGGCATTGACAATATCACCGATGATTAAAGCATCAAGCGGTTGATCTGTTAGATTAGCCACTGTTGTTTCAAACAAACGTGTGATATTTGCACCAGCCGATTCTAACGGTGCTTTTAAAGTGACAATCTGAAACGAATCACCAACAGTTTGGGAAAGCGCATTTAATGAAATATCAAACGTATAACTTCCATGAGTAGAAAGGGTTACCTGTTGCGCAGTTTCAACATATCCAGAAACAAAGGCCTGAACACTAAAACTCAACGCTGATATATTGTTTAGTACAAACTGCCCTGATGCATCACTCATTGCACTGACTGACCCATCAGATAACTGTATGGTAACGTTGGGTATAGATAGTCCAGAAATACTATCTGTTATGACGCCTGCCAGAGTACTCTGGGTTTTTCCCGTATCTACAATCGCAGGCGACAAAACAAATTGTTGCTGAATTTCACCAAACCCACTGCTAGATAAGGTGTAATTTCTACCAACATATCCCTCAGCAGAAATTTGCAACTCAATATCCAAAGATGCAATATCAGTAATAAAAAACTCACCTTGTGTATTGCTTGTTACAGTTTTCGAGGAGGTAATGATTTCTACAGTAGCGCCTTGAACTGCTTGACCACTGACACCATCAATAACCTCACCCAACAAAGTTAAATCGTTAGGTGCTGAAACGTCACTCATGGAGAATAATGTCAAATCCCCTAAATTACCACTTAAACCAGCTGAAAATTCAAAAGAAAGTGATTGCATTTGATAATTATTAGCATTTATCTGAGCTTGATAACTTCCTCGGGGGACAGAAAAAACGGTAAAAAGTCCTGTACTGTCAGTGCTAACTGATGATCCATTAGATAAATTAAATTGCGCACTTTTTACAGGAACCCCGGTTAATCCATCAATAATTCGCCCCGTTAAATTCCCTGGCGTATCATCTAAAAAAGCACCTATTTTAACCATGTTTTGATTGATATTAACGACATTACCTGCTGAAACTGATATTTTCCCAGTCAATGAAACATACCCTGTCTTATCAAAGCTCATGGAATAATCACCTGGCACAATACCTGCCAAGCCAAACAAACCTTGCGAATCACTAATGCTTTGATAGGTTTGGGGGCCAGTTAGGGTAATATTAACTGTATCTAAAGTTGCTTGGTCGTGCCCATCGGTGATAATGCCACGAAACATTCCTGTTTCTGCACTTAAAGCAAGAGCAACTGGCCCCACATTGCTTTGCTGATCAACATAGACAGGTACGACACTACTTGTTCCTAAATAACCTTCTTTGCTGATTACCAGTGTTTGAAACCCAGCAGAAAGTCCCGTTAACCTGAAATACCCATCAGCACCTGAAAAAACATTTAGACCCGGCTGTGCCAGAGATGATACTTTTGCTGCTGCAACAGGCTCTCCACTCCCAGATAGAATAACTGAACCGATCACTGTTCCACTGCCTGATGTATTCACAGCCCCCGCACGTTCCTGATAACGTTGTAACGCTTTTAAAACTAAAGCCGTGGTATATACATCTTGTTGCCAACTTCCATCACTTGCTTGTCGATCTGTTAAAGCTGTCACACTGCTTTGCAAACCAGCTTGATCAGCACCTGTTGCAATCAATGCTAAAATAGCTGTGGCCGTTTGAAAATCCTCCGCCCACAGTCCATCGCCTGTCCTTTGTACATATAAAAATGTCTGCCCCAAAGTAATTGCACTGAGTATATTTTGGGATCCATTTGCATAAGGGGCTAAAACTTGAATACAGAGTGCTGTCACATAACTTTGGGAAAGGTTTTGACCGTTACTCCATCCACCATCACTTTTTTGTTGTGTTAACAAATAGCTCATAGCATTTAGCGCGGACTGATGATTAATCAGATTAGCCGCTTGCATAGCACTCAAAGCATAGGCTGTATCCTCTGCAGTACTTTGATACCCTAGCAATTCGCCAAAGCCACCGTCTTGGTTTTGAAAACTTTGCAATTGTAAAATCAAATCAGAGATAATCTGCCCTTGTCCGACTTTAGTGACAATTAAGCGAGATAGGTACTCAGTCCCTTGATAAGGTTCATTTTGTAGAAATTGCAAAGCAGAAAAACTGTCTGATTGTTGTGTTTCATTTAAAACATAAAAGGTATCAATCACTTCTGCGGTGCTTTGGTACGATGTTGCTATATTCGATCCACTTACATAACTGCCATCTTGTTGCGATTGATTAGAAAGAAATTGAATACCCTCTGTAATCCCTGCAAAAGTCGGTAATGGCAGGACCAAAAACATTAACCAGAAAGTGAAATAAAGTCGTGACAAATGTGCATGATGCATTAAATTTTATCCATTAAAGTCTAACAGTTAAGCTACGTCAAAAAGATAACAGTAAATAAAATTAAAACAAATAAAAATGTCTGGGAATGTCTAGCAATTCACATTATTTCTCAGTTGTCTTTATGGATTGGTTTTATCGCTAATTTGACTAACGACACTTTAAAACTCTATGTCTCTGTACACGACAAAAAATAGAAACACATCCAGAACCACTTTTAAACCATTGATTTTAAAATATTTATACTGTTTTTATAAGTCCGTAAAAGTGTTGGCACATCAGGTTTGTTGCGTGTATAGAGGTGATTTTTAACAACACAGAGTAAGCACAGAAACCACTGATGAGCTCTTCTCTGTGTCCTTAGTGGTCTCTGTGTTAGACATTTGTGAGGCGTAGTTCGCTGTACTCTAAGCTTCTGTTACTTGTGATGTTACTGGTGATACCCTTAAATTATTGATTTAAAGTACTCTAATATTATTCATCAATCATGGATTAATTCATTACATTTTTTGTCGTGTACAGAGGCTCTATGTCCGGCTTAATGCAGCCTCATCGCCATAGAATGACTACAAAATATCTTGCAAACCACATAGGCTGGTGTAGATTTCTTCACAAAACCATAAAGCAAAATTCTCTCACCTATTAAATACTGGTTTTTCAAAGCTTCCTTTATTAAGCTTGCGCAATATGTCCTAAGACAAGTGAAATAAAGAAAATCTCAACTTCGCTTACAATCAATCACTCTTTTTGCAAACCTGATATTCTTAACTGTACTTTTAATTGCCTATATTCATTATCAGTTAAAGCATCTTTCACAATTAAAACAATGTGTTTTTGTTTATCTGGCATTTT
>WTAG01000518.1 GCA_013139755.1 Methylomarinum sp.
CTCAATCAAAAAAAACAAATCATCGACCAAGAAAAAAGCTCCCCTCCAAATAACTCCCCGCTTCCTGCGGTTTCAATGTTGTAACAACGTTGAAAGAAGGGCGCATTCTACAGCACCCTGAACTTTCGTCAAGCTTTTATTTCTACTTTGGCAAATTTTCTTTTTCCCACTTGGTAAACCTGTGTTGTTCCTGCCTCAACAACTAACTTTGGGTCAGCAATCTTTTCACCGTCAATTTTTACTGCACCCTGCTTAATCATGCGCATTGCATCCGATGTACTTTTAGTTAGCCCTGCACTTTTTAACAAATTTGCAATTGCAAATCTACCGCCTTCAGCTTGTAAAGTAACTTCATCCATCTCATCCGGAATGGCTCCGCGCTGGAATCGTGCTTCAAAATTTTCCAAGGCCTTTTTTGCGGCCGAAGCTCCATGAAACCTTTCCACAATTTCTTGCGCCAAACTCACTTTATAGTTTCGTGGATTTGCCCCTTCATCACACGCTTGCATCCACTGCTCAATCTCCCCCATATGCCTAAAACTTAACAATTCAAAATATCGCCACATCAAATCATCTGATATAGACATTATTTTGCCAAACATATCATCAAATGGATCTGCAATCCCTATATAGTTATTAAGTGACTTGGACATTTTCTGCACACCATCCAACCCTTCTAATATAGGCATGGTTAAAACTGTCTGCGGCTTTTGCCCATAGGTCTCTTGCAACTGACGCCCAACTAATAAATTAAATTTCTGATCTGTACCACCCAGCTCCACATCTGCTTTCATGACAACGGAATCATACCCTTGCATCAATGGATATAAAAACTCATGAATTGCAATTGACTGACCACCCTTATAGCGTTTACTAAAATCATCCCTTTCAAGCATTCTTGCCACCGTATGCTTAGCCGCTATCTGTATTAAATCTGCAGAAGAGACTTTATCCATCCATGTAGAATTAAATACAATTTGGGTTTTATCTGGGTCTAGAATTTTAAAAACTTGCTCTTGATAGCTTTTAGCATTATCCAACACATCCTCTTTTGTTAAAGGCTTACGAGTTACATTCTTGCCTGTTGGGTCGCCAATCATTCCGGTGAAATCACCAATCAGAAACTGTACATCATGGCCAAAATCTTGAAACTGTTTTAACTTATTAATTAGTACTGTATGCCCTAAATGCAAGTCTGGCGCTGTAGGATCAAAACCTGCCTTAATGATCAAAGGACGGCCTTCTTCCAATTTTTTTACAAACTCGGATTCAACTAAAATCTCATCAGCCCCACGCTTAAGCTGCTCCAGTACTTCTTTATGCACAATTCTCTCCAGATCAATATATTTACCCTATTATATGTTCATTGAACCAATCCCCAGAAAAAAATATTTCTTTAGTCTATAATTAACCTATATTATTTAAGACTCTTTTACCCTTATTGCGTCTTTAAACTCACCACCTGGTCAAATAGATACGTGAAAAATAAATCATATAAAACATTATTTTTAGGTGTCAGCTTTGCTGTCGTTGCTACTGCAAGTTATGCGCTCATATCACCTAATGACATCGAGACTGACTTCAACAACTCTGTGCTTGCTATTCCTGCCATTGAATCAGAGCCAGCCTCTATCTCTGTTAACAACCCTGTTCTTGCCAAATTAGAACCTATCACTGCAACTCAGTTTAAAGAACTTACTCATAAAGTGAAAAAAGGGGAAAGCCTTTCTACCATTTTTTCAAAGCTTGATCTGAGCAAATCTGATTTACACCACATTATTCATGCTAATGATTTAGGCAAACAATTTGCTTCTATCTCTCCAGGTAAACATTTAGTTGCAAATACTGACTCCGACGGTCAACTACAACAGCTTAGCTATAAAAAGAACGCTATCGAAACACTTAAAGCCACTCGTATTGATGATAGCTTTAATGTTGAGATTGTTAGCAAGCCTATAGAACGCAGAATTGCCAGCACTCAATCCACAATTGACTCATCTTTATTTCTTGATGCTAAAAAAGCAGGTCTTTCAGACAAACTTATTATGCAATTAGCTAATATTTTTGCCTGGGATATTGATTTTGCTCTCAACTTACGTAAAGGCGATCAATTTACCGTTGTTTATGAAAGACTATTTGTTGACGGTAAAGAAATTAACTCAGGTAATATCATATCTGCTGAGTTTGTGAATCAAGGCCACTCATTTACAGCAGTTAGATTTGAAGATAAAAAAGGCGACGCAAGTTACTTTACGCCCGACGGCAAAAGTATGCGCAAAGCTTTTTTACGTACACCTGTTGATTTTGCTCGCATCAGCTCACACTTTAATTTAAAAAGAAAACACCCTGTTTTAAACAGAATTCGTGCTCACAAGGGTGTGGATTACGCTGCCAAAACAGGCACCCCCATTAAAACAACCGGCGATGGTAAAATTGTTTTCCGTGGTCGTAAAGGGGGTTACGGTAGAGTTGTGATTGTTCAACATGGTCAAAAATACAGCTCCCTTTATGCCCACATGTCCAATTATAAAAGAGGACAAAAAACAGGGACTCGCGTTAAACAAGGTCAGGTTATTGGTTATGTTGGGAAATCAGGCTTAGCAACTGGCGCTCATCTGCATTATGAATTTCGAGTTAATGGCGTCCACAGAAACCCTTTAACCGTTAAATTACCACATGCAAAACCAATTAAAAAATCGCTATTGGCTGAATTTAAATCACAAACCCAACCATTACTTGCTCAGCTTAATACAGTAAAATCTAAATCTATACTCGCTCAAAATCAACAATAGAGTGTCCGAGCTTTATATTGGATTAATGTCAGGAACCAGCCTCGATGGCATCGATGCTGGCCTGGTTGAATTTAAAGAGAACAAAATTCAACTCATTGCTTTTGATTACCAGCCATTTTCTGACATTATTAAAAATAACATTCAACGCCTGTCCCAACCAGACCAACCCATTCTTCTTAAAGACTATGGTTCGCTTGATACGCAACTAGGCTTATTATTCGCTGAAGCAAGTAATAATCTATTAAATAAAGCCAATATCCCCAACTCAGCAGTGACCGCCATAGGCAGTCACGGACAAACCATATACCATGCACCGGAAATAGACTCTGCATTCTCCCTGCAAATTGGTGATCCTAATATCATTGCTGAAAAAACAGGAATTACTACGGTAGCTGACTTTCGCAGAAGAGATATTGCTTTAGGCGGGCAAGGTGCTCCCTTAGTTCCTGCATTTCATCAAGCTATCTTTAGTCAAATTTTTGATTTATCCAAGAAGAATATTTGTGTTGTAAACATTGGCGGCATTGCCAATATCACTTACCTATCAGCCAATAAAGCTATTGGCTTTGATACGGGACCTGGCAACACATTGATGGATTACTGGATACATAAAAATTTAAATAAGGCTTATGATAAAAACGGGGCTTGGGCAAAATCAGGCAAAGTACTCACTGATACTCTCACTCATTTAAAACAAGACCCTTACTTCCAACTAAACCCACCTAAAAGCACTGGTAAAGAATATTTTTCGCCTGCTTGGCTTAATGAGAAAATAAGTGTCACTTCAAACTGCAAAGCTGAAGACATTCAAACCACCCTTTGCCAATTAACCGCAGAAACAATTACTGATTCGATTGATCAACATGCCCCACTAACTGACCACACGCTAATCTGCGGTGGCGGCATGCATAATGAATATCTGATTGATTTAATACAGCAAGGTTTAAATCATCCGGTGTCGTCAACCGCAGCGTTCGGTATTAATCCAGATCATGTTGAGGCAATGGCATTTGCTTGGCTAGCCAAGCAAACCATGAATAATTTGCCTGGCAACCTTACAGAGGTAACAGGCGCTGAAGCACCTGCTATTTTAGGCGGGGTTTATCCTGGAAAAAATACTTTAAACCGAAAATGAAGACCCACAACCACAAGTAGTACTGGCATTTGGGTTTCTAATTACAAATTGAGCGCCTGATACATCTTCCTTGTAATCTATTTCAGCTCCATTTAAGTACTGTACACTCATTGAGTCGATTAAAACAGTGACACCACCATTTGCAATTTGAGTATCATCTTCACTGACCTCTTCATCAAAAGTAAAGCCATACTGAAAGCCAGAACAACCACCGCCAGAGATATAAACCCTAAGCTTCAAGTTATCGTTACCTTCTTCAGCAATTAAAGCACCTACTTTTTCAGCAGCGCTATCTGTAAAAATAATTGGTTCAGCCATTCATTTGGTTCCAATAATGTAAAAAAAATTGATTATGTCAATACCCAGCGTTTTAGTCAAGAATTAGGGATAGAGAGCTACCGTTAACAGCCCCTGCTTTTCATCCAAACCGAACATAATATTCATATTCTGCACCGCTTGACCTGCCGCGCCTTTCACTAAATTATCAATCACAGACAAAACAACCAGCGTATCACTATCTTGTGGCTGATGAATCGCAATCTGACATTTATTACTCCCTCGAACATTGCGTGTATCTGGGTGCGAACCTTGTGGCAGCACATCTACAAACCGTTCATTCTGGTACCGCTGCTCAAATAACGCCTGCACATCACTCACATCGCCTGTAATCCTGCCATACAAAGTCGCATGAATGCCTCGAATCATCGGTGTTAAATGAGGGACAAAGGTCAAGCCCACCAAATTATTAGCAGCCTGTTCTAAACCTTGTGTGATCTCAGGTAAATGCCTATGACCTGCAACTGCATAAGCCTTAAAACTTTCCCCTGTTTCACTCATCAATGCTGATACTTGCGCTGAACGCCCTGCTCCACTAACGCCAGATTTTACATCAGCAATTAAATGTGAAAAATCAATCAGCTTATTTTCAATTAAAGGTAAAAAACCCAATTGTACAGCGGTTGGATAACATCCAGGACATGCCAAAAGATTAGCCTGCTTAATGGCTTCCCGGTTGATTTCAGGCAAGCCATAAACAGCGTCGGCGATTAAATCAGGGCACGCGTGATCCATTCCGTACCATTTGGACCATTCCTTATCATCTTTAATCCTAAAATCAGCTGATAAATCAATCACCTTAACCTTACGCGCCAATAGCTGTTCTGCCATTAACATTGCAGTTCCATTAGGTGTCGCAAAGAAAACCACATCACATTCTGCTAACGCCTCTACATCTGGCACAGTAAAAACCACATCACATAAACCGCGCAAACTGGGATATAAGGAATCAACACGTTGACCGGCATCTGAACGTGAAGTCACTACCCCAACCTCTACCTCTGGATGTAAAACCAAGATACGTAATAACTCAACACCTGTATACCCGGTTCCCCCTACTATTGCTGCACGAATCATGTTCTTTTAACCTACTTATACTTAACTAAATAATACATATAATACCTGTTATGATTATTAAAAAGGTTAATTTTATAAATTATGCTTGCCATTGAAATAAATAATGCTATTTTGCAGCCTATACAACGCCCTACACCTACGCCATCGGCAACTGATGTATTAATTAAGGTTTTTGCAGCCGGTGTCAATAGACCCGATGTTATGCAACGCATAGGTTTATACCCAGCTCCTACGGGTGCATCAGATATTCCTGGCTTAGAAGTTTCTGGCACAGTTGTTAAAGTAGGACATCGTGTCAACCATATTAAAGAAGGCGATAAAGTCTGCGCGCTAGTCACTGGCGGTGGTTATGCTGAATACTGTACAGCCCACGCTGAATTATGTCTTCCCATTCCTGATCACTTTGACTTTATTCAAGCAGCGGCTCTACCCGAAACATTCTTCACTGTTTGGAGTAATCTTTTTGATCGCGCCCAACTGGCCAAAAATGAGACCCTGCTAATTCACGGTGGCAGTAGTGGTATTGGAACAACAGCTATACAACTGGCAAAAGCCTTTGGCGCCAAAGTATTTGTTACTGCTGGAAGCGATGATAAATGTGCTTTTTGCACTAAACTGGGCGCTGATGAGGCCATCAACTATAAAACACAGAATTTTGTAAACGAGATAAAAACAATCACCCAAGGAAAAGGCGTTAACGTTATATTAGATATGATTGGCGGTGACTACTTTCCTCGCAACTTAAAATGCATGGACTTTGATGCCAGGCTAGTGCAAATAGCCATTCAAAACGGGCCTAAATCAGAGATAAACCTGCTGCCGATTATGCTTAAACGTCTAACCATTACAGGG
>WTAG01000609.1 GCA_013139755.1 Methylomarinum sp.
ATGAGCATGCAATTGATCATGATTTACAGTTTGATGATACTAAATTTGTTGGCTGGAAAAAATTGCGCTTGTATGAAAACTCAGAATTAAATGCAGTTGCGGCATAATTTGAGTAGTCAGTTATTTGATGGCGGGGTGTAGTATCAGAACTACAGCTGAGTAGAAAATGCTAAGGGCTATGTTTTTTAGAACGCTAGCCCTTAAGTGCTATTTTTTTATTTTAAGCACCATATGCAACTGATGACTGCTGGTAAGGTTCTTAAGCAGGGGGAAATGGTTATTTAGATTCTTTTATATAATCTAGCCATTGCATAGCTGTCTTTTTGTGTTTGCTGAATTGTGCCGACTTTGAAAAGGCACGTTTGGCATTGCTCAAATTATTTTGTTCGTAATAGCTCATGCCTAAGAGTAAATAAGTCGCCCCAGCATTTTTTAAACCGCCTTTACTAATCGCTTTATTTAAAGCAGTAATCGCGGCTGTCCATTTTTCCTGCGCCACATAGATCTGCCCTAGTTGTTGATATAAATGACCTTTATCATTAAGCTTTGAGGCAGTTTCTAATGCTTTAATGGCGTATTCAAATTCCTTGGCTGTTCTCCATGCTTGCGCTAAAGACTCCCAATTCTTTGAGTTACTTTTAATTCTTTTCTGGTCAATTTCTAGTGCCAATAATTTTGCGGCCTTATAAGGTGTGCCAACATATAGAAGCAGGTTAGCCAGTGCCAGAATATCTTTTTCGTTAGATATAAATCCTTTTTTATAGGCAAGGTGTTTAACAGAAACTGCCTTTTGGTATTGTTTTGTCTGCTGATAAATAGAAGCTAGTTGACCCCAGTAATCTTTTTTGTCGGGATAAAGCCGAATTAAAGTGGTTAAGATTTTTTCCGCTGCAGGATAATTCTCCAACTCATAATATAAGGCCAGGTTTAATTGGTACCATGACTCTTCAGGCTTTTTTGCCGTTTTAATCGCTTTTTTAATATAGGGTAAGGCTTTGCGATATTTTTTTAGCTGAGCATAAGCATTGGCAACTAACGCGTTTATTTGAGGGTCAGCTGTCGAATTTTTAGCTAGCCATGGTTCTAGTGTTTGAATTGCTTGACTGTATTGTTCTGTTGCCATGTAAAGCTGCCCCAGGCTTAAAATGGCTTGTTGCATTTGGGCTTTAGGCAAGACACCTAAGTTAATGGCTTTAGATAAAGTTGCAGCAGATTTTTTATATTGAGCCTTTAAAGCATAAACAGATGATAAGCTACGTAATACCGTGGCTTGTTCGTAGCTTTTATCTTTAACATCGGCAAGAATAGCTTGTAACTTTTGTTCTGCTTTTGGATAAGATTTTTTTGCAATGAGTTTTTCTGTTTGGGTTAGTTTTTTATATAACCAAGGGGATATTTTTGGGGTTTTATCCTCGTCAGTTGCATAAGCAGGTGATAAAACAAATAAACATAAAGCAAGAGCCAATAAACGCATCATTTTGATAATTTAAATTGTAGTGTTTGTATCGCACGTTGCTCAAAAGCTTCGCCACCTATAATTTTGGCTTTAAACTTCCAGCGTTTAATGGCTTGTAATGCCGCTCTATTAAATATTTTACTGGGGTGGGCATCTACCACTACAGGGTTCTTTACAGTGCCTTGTTCAGTGATAGTGAATTCAACTTTAACCCAGCCTTCAATATGTCTGTTTGCCGCCCGCATAGGATACCGAGGTGGAATACGAAGCAAAGGGATGACATTGGTGCTTATTTCCCCTGCATTCATTTGTAAGCCTCCAAGCAAAGAACCGCTAAATCTGTCCGTTTGCAATGGGATGTCTAAGTTAGGCATATCCATTTTAGGTGCAGTAGTTTGAGTGACCTGTACTTGCTGCATTTGCATTTTTGGAGGTGGCGGACGCTTTTCTGGTGGAGGTTCATCCGGGACTTCACGGTTTTTAGTCTGAAGTTTGGTCTCACGCTTTAAGCGTACAAATTCAGTCATCTGCAAGTTGTCGGTCTTATTAAAGCCTTGCTGGTTGTTGCTGATCATAGCTTGCATTAGCCAAAATAAAGCTAATGAAATAATAATGCCGGAAATGGCTGAAATAGAAAGCGTCTTCACTTTGATTCTGTTTCGGTAGCAATGGAGGCGTTCATAATGCCAGCCAAACGAATTTGATCCATTACTTGAGTTAAAACTTTGACCTTGGTTTCTTTGTCAGCTGCAATGACAACAGAGCCTAAGGGTTGTTCTGCATGTAAACGGGCAACATTAGCCCTGACTGCACGGATATCAACTAATCTTTTATCAATCCATACATCGCCATTGGGTTTGATAGAGACAATGATGTTGCCCTGTTCCTTGCGAGTCGCCGTTTGTGCGGTTGGACGATTAACATCTATGCCCGATTCTTTGACGAAAGATGTGGTGACAATAAAGAAAATCAACATAATAAACACGATGTCTAGCATCGGTGTCATATCAATATCGGCTGTTTGTTCGCTACTAGAACGATTAGATCTGCGACTCATAATATTAGTGATATTGTAGTAAATCAGTTAAATGGTGGGTTTCTTCGCTGACGCGTTGTTCAATCAGTTTGCTAAAATAAAGCCCGGCGATGGCAATGACCATGCCGGCCATAGTCGGGATAGTTGCTTGAGAGACACCAGAAGCCATTGCCCTGGCGTTGCCTGTGCCTGTGACAGCCATCACATCGAAGACATGGATCATGCCTGTTACCGTGCCGAGCAGTCCTAATAATGGGCATAAGGCAACCAGCATTTTAATCACGGGTACGGTTTTCCCCATGCTGATTTTAGCTTCAGAAATAATGCATTCTCGAATAAATAAAGCCCGTTGAGAGTTTTTATCTGTACGTTTTTCCCAGTCATTTAGCCACTGGCTTTGTTGGGCTGGGTAGCTCTGTCTAAAATACAGTAGTCTTTCCACAATTAATGCCCAAAGACAAATAGAAACCCATAGGATAATCCACAGGACATCACCGCCAGTATGTAAAAATTGCTGTAGTGAATCAAACAAATTCATCACTATTTTTCTATGCGGCGGCTAATTAATCCCGCTGTTTGTTCATCCAGTATCTGAACTAACATGCGGCTACGAGAGGCAACCAAGCTATGTAAAAATAATAATGGGATGGCGACACATAATCCCAACATAGTTGTCACTAAGGCTTGAGAAATACCGCTGGCCATTAATTTTGGGTCACCCGTACCAAATAAACTGATAGATTGAAATGTCGCAATCATACCTGTCACCGTACCTAATAGACCTAGTAGTGGGGCAACAGCGGCTAATAACTTAATCATTGGTAGGCCTTTTTCGAGTAATGGAACTTCTCGGGTAATCGCTTCATCCAAAATTAACTCTAAATTTTCAGTATCCTCTGACTGCTTTTGTTCGGCAGCAATAAAAACACGACCTAAAGGGTTATCTGTTAAAGCAGCTGATGAACTTATTTGTGCGGTCATTTTTTGACCGGTGAGGGTTAAACTAATTAGTCTGATAATGGCATAAATAAAGCCAACAGCACCCATGATTAAAATAATGTAACCGATAAAGCCACCTTGCTGAACTCGTTCAACAGTGTCAGGGGCTTGAATAAGCATACTGAGAATGACGCCTCTAGTCGGGTCTATGCCTACAGTAACAGGTGCAGATGGGGTATTAAATAGATCTTCAGCAAGGCTTAGATATTGACTGTCAGGTTGCCTGCCCAATTGGTTTAAGCGAGCGGTGTCCGGTAAAAACTCTAAATATTTACCATTAGCCAGAGCGTTAAATTTACCTATTCTAATGACTTTGGCATCTTGCAATGCGCCAGAAACTTGAATCTTACTGTCAAAATAAACCACCTTGCCTGATTCAGTCATCTCCTGTTGCAAGGTAAACCATAAGGTTTCAAGTTGCTCTATGGTGGGTAATGCTTTGCTATTGGCGATGCTGTTTAATTTTTCTGCACGATTAGGGAATTGTGCGGAGATTAATGACTGGCTTAAATCTGCTTGTAAATCTCCCGCTGCTTGCCTAGCAACACCAAATAATTCGCCAAGCACACCGCTACGGTTTTTTAAATCTGTTTCTAGCTTACTCAGTACTTCTTCGTTGTCATCTAAATGCGCTTTTAATTGGCGACTTAAGCGTTCTTGTTTGGCTAATGAAGCAAGTGCGGCATTTAATAGTTGTTGTTGCTGATTTTTTTTTGCTAGAAATTGAGCTTCTCTAGTTTTGTTAATTCTGGCTTCGATGCCTTGAGTCTTTTTTACGTCTCTTAATAATTGGTCTAAACCAAGATGTTCAGCAAAAGCGTTTTGTGTGCCAAAGCAAAGCAGGCAAATAAAGATAAGATTTCTCATTGTCCTGCCTCCGCAGTAGGAATGGGTAAGGCCAATAAGTCAGGTGCGGTTTCTTTGCGCGCTATACGCAGGCCATTGCGAATGGCGTTGCGGTGATCGTTGGATAAAATCTGCCATTGCTTTTGTTCTTTATTCCAGTAGCCACTTTCACTGCCATCAAATCGTTGGTAGTACAAAGCAACGCGGCCTAAGCGTAAAAAATCGACCGAACTGGTTATGTCATTTAATGTCAAATCTGCACGGTAGGCTTCTATGGTGTTTCCATAATCATTTTCAACTTGATACGCTTCTAAAATACGACGAAACTTCTCGGCATTAGTGACAT
>WTAG01000214.1 GCA_013139755.1 Methylomarinum sp.
AGACAGGTTTGGAATCATTGGTTACATCAACCTCGCAGGATCGCTCACGTAGAGTCTATGATTTTTCTTTTAGCTGGAATATTCTGGATTTTGGTGTCAGTTATTTTCAAGCCAAACAGGAAGCAAATAAAGTCTTAGTGGCTGAAGAAAATCGTCGGAAAACAGCTCAAATTTTAATGCAGGATGTGCGTACTGCTTTTTGGCGTATGGCGAGCACACAACAAATTGAGATAGAAATTGAAACAATTTTAAGCGATGCGCGTTTGGCTTTAGCTGATGCCCGGCGTATTGAGAGTGAGCGTTTACAGCCACCATTAGTCATACTGCAATATGAGAAAAGTTTGCTGGAAATTATCCGGAAACTGGAAAACCTGTCAGAAACCTTAAGTCTTGCCAAGACAGAGCTGGCTTCGTTAATAGGCTTGTCGCCCAATCAGGCTTTTAAACTACAAATACCTGCGAACAGTTTTGTACAATATCCTAAGTTAGATTTATCCATAGAAAATATGGAAAATATGGCCTTGCAATTACGCCCGGAACTAAGGGAAGAAATCTACAATAACAGGATTACTGCAGAAGAAACCCATAAAGCAATTTTACGTCTACTGCCAGGCATAGAGTTTAATGCCAGTTATAATTACGATAATAATTCTTATACATTAAATAATAACTGGGCTGAGTTAAGCGGCTTAATTACCCAAAATCTAGTTGAGTTAATTACCGCGCCCGCACGATTTGAGCAAATAGATGCAGAAGAACAATTGGGTGAAACACGTCGTTTATCTGTTTATATGGCGGTAGTGACGCAAGTGCATTTATCTTATCGACAATATTTAATTGCTCAGCATCAATATCAACGGACCAATGAGTTAGACTCTGTTAATCAAAAAATTGCTAAGCATATACGTACCGCATCAGAAAATGATGCTAAAAGTCAGCTGGAACGCATTCGCTTTTCTACAGATGCCTTAATGTCTCGATTACAGTTACATGAGGCCTATGCCGGCATTCAAAGTGCTTTGGGTAAGATGTATGTTTCAATGGGGCTGGATCCTTTGCCTGTGTGGATTGATAATTATGAAATAGATAATTTAGCGAAATCAATTGAGCAGGTGGATAAGGAATTACAAGCAGGACATTTTCCTGATTTGCAGGCTAAATCATCTGAGACCAAAGGGGAAAGTTCTTAGCGTCTTTATTTATCAAGCTATGTTTTTGTAGCTTTGATGTCACCGCGTAAAATTCTTAATACCTTGATACTGCATTGCGGTACCAAGGTGACATGGGGTTGATGGACATTTAAAAATTATGGATGAGTTATATTTTGACCACAATGATACTTAATCTTCTAAAATTGCCGACCATTTTGCTTCTTTTGGGTTGTGTTTTCAATACGGCTTTTGCCGCAGATAGGCTGACTGATTTATCACAAGCACCTGATATAAGAGCGCAATTAAATGCCAAGTATTCTACAGTTCTATCCAGTGAAATGGCGGCTAAGATAACCAAGTTATCGGTGCAGGAAGGGGATCGTTTTAAAAAAGGTGATCTTTTAGTGGCGTTTAATTGTGCGGAACAATACGCTCAGTTAAAAAAGGCTCAGGCAGTGATTCAGGCTGCGGAAAAGACGTATGCCGTTAATAAGCGGTTAGTTAAATTAAATTCGATAAGTCCTTTAGAGTTTGAGATGGCGGCTGCAGAGGTTGCTAAAGCAAAAGCGGATATTTCGTTAGTGAGGGCTGTTCTGCAAAAATGCAAGATTATCGCCCCATTTTCTGGGCGGGTTGCTGAGCGAGTGGTTAATCCTTATCAGTATGTAAAGGCTGGCGAGCCATTATTGGATATTTTAGATGATAGTCAATTGGAGCTTACATTGTTGGTGCCTTCTAACTGGTTAAGTTGGATAAAACCAGGCATATTATTCAAGGTTTATTTGGAAGAGAATCAAAAAGAATACCCTGCAAAAGTGGTAAAAATCGGCGCACGTATTGACGCAGTAAGTCAGTCTATAAAAGTGATAGCGGTGATTGACGGTCAATTTGATGACCTTTTATCCGGCATGAGTGGTCGAGCCCTTTTTAAGGCATTGCAACAGCCAAATGAGTGATAATCAATCATCACAACTTGATGTTATCAGCCGTTTATTACAGCTGGAAAAAAGTTTTAGGCATGCTGAAACTATCGAGGAGTTGGCTTATATTTTAGTCAATGACAGTCGATATTTGCTTAATTACCGGCAAGCGGCTTTGTGGCGTATGGATAATGCCGAGGTGTTTTGTGTTTCTGGCCTGGCAGTGGTTGATACTAACGTGCCTTATGTTTTTTGGCTAAAAAGAGTGTGCCAGCAGCTGAGCCAGTCACATGCCAGTACAGTGACAGAAATTTCCGCGAATGATGTTAAGGAAGAAGAGGCAACGGACTGGTGGCAATGGTTACCTGATCATGCCTTATGGATACCTTTTTCCTCATTTGCAGGTGCTGCTCCCGTTGGCTTGTTATTGGCCAGGGAGACTGCGTGGACTGAAAGTGAGTTGTATTTAATGCAGCATGTGGCTGATTCTTTTAGTCATGCCTGGCAAGCTTTAGCACCCCGAGCCTCTTTCTGGCGGCAAGACTGGTACAGTAAAAAAAGGCTATTAATTAGCCTGTCGGTTTTGCTGTGTGTTTTGCTTATTCCTGTGCGACAAACGGCATTGGCACCTGCTAGTGTTATTCCTGCACACCCGACC
>WTAG01000618.1 GCA_013139755.1 Methylomarinum sp.
GAAGGCTTTAAAGCTATGCGCATTGCCGAGCTGGAAATTAAAGGTAAATATGATAAAACCGAACATGATAAGTTTTTTGCTTATTTTGACTGGCGTCAGTTTAGTGAAGAAGAATATTTACTCTGCCCGCCATTAGTTACACTCGGTGCAGAAGGCAGCAGCTTTGACTCCGGCTTCCAAAATTTGTCTCATAGCCTTATCTCTGGCTTGCCGATTAAAGTACTGGTATTAGATAATCAACTACCTAATGACTCTGATAGCACACGTAAAGAATTAAGCCTTATTGCAATGGCGCATCGTACCGCTTATGTCCAACAAGGTTCAATCTCAAATACCTCGCATTTATTAGCCGGTTTTATCGATGGCCTCAATTATAGAGGTCCTGCTTTATGGAGTATTTACGCATCAAACCAGCCTGAAAATGGAATCGCTAACAACTCGCTAACCTTACAAAGTAAATTAGCGGTTGAATCTCGCGCTTATCCACTAACTACTTTTGATCCCAGACTTGGAAAAACATGGGAAGAATGCATCTGTCTAGCCGGCAATCCTGACTTAGATCAAGACTGGATTATCTATTCATTAGATTACACCGATGAATACGGTAACAAGTTTGCTATGGACGTACCTCTTACCTATGCTGACTGGGCACTTACTGAAGCACAATATGCTCATCACTTTAAAGCCGTTTCAGCAGACAGCAGCTCAGATGACATGGTATTACTGACTGAATATATTGAAATGTCTGATCGTGACCAGGCTGAAAACATACCTTTCATTTGGGCAGTGCATCCGCAAAGCAACCATTTACTTAAAGTCGTCGTTTCTGCGAGCATGATATCAGCCACCCAAGAACGTAAAGAGTTTTGGCACACTTTAAAAGGTTTAAGTGGCAATAACCGTATAGAAGTTGATACCCAAGCGATTGCCGACCAAGCCAAAGCTGAAATGGCACAGACCATAACGGAAGGCTTAATGAGTATGGTGGGTGGTGATGCCGGCGCTTTAACCCGTATTTTGGCCGACGTACCGGCAGTGGCTGCAAAAACACCCACTGCACCAGTACCTAAACCTGCTGCACCAAAAGCACCAGAGCCAAAACCAGCCGCTGAAGCAGCTAAAAAAGAAGCGGCCGATAAAAAACCTGCTGCACCCGCATTTGAGCCAGTCTGGATTGAAACACCGGATTGTACGACCTGTGATGAATGTGTCGATATTGCACCGGGTATTTTTCAATACAATGCAGAGAAAAAGGCCATCGTCATAGACCCAACCAAAGGCACTTTTGAGGACATTGTACGTTCAGCAGAAAAATGTACTGCGGTAATTATCCACCCAGGTACACCATGGAATCCTGATGAACCAAATCTGGACAAATTGATCAAACGCGCTGAAAAATTTCAGTAATGGAAGTGAGGCTTTAGCCTCACCCATATAAAACAGGCATCCATCGCTTAAAGCACCTATGAATCTATTCAAGCTTTTTGGCAAAAAAACATTCCCTCACGGCTTACATCCCGAAGGGTTTAAAGAAGAAACACACGACCACCAAACGCGTCGTCTGCCTTTTGCTGCTCAAATTATTTTACCCTTATCTCAAAACATCGGTAAACCTGCGATTCCATTAGTACATGTAGGTCAACAAGTCCGCCGTGGCCAGCTAATTGCTAAAGCTGATGGTTTTATGTCCGTACCTCTGCATGCCTCAGTTACTGGCACTATAAAAAAAATTGATTTAGTACCTAACGCCAGAGGCAATAAAGAGCAGGCGATTATCATCGATACGGCACTTAGTTCAACACAAACGCAACTTGCCAGTGAGTTTAAAGACTTTGAGCAAATGTCCCGTAAAGAACTGATTCAAGCGGTACAAAATACAGGTATGGTTGGGCTAGGTGGAGCCTCCTTCCCTACCCACGTTAAAATGAATATTCCAGATGATTGTAATATTCATACCATCCTCATTAATGGCTGTGAGTGTGAACCCTTTTTAACCACTGACCACCGAGTAATGCTTGAGCAAATCGAGTATTTACTGCGTGGTATACGTATCGCCATGAAATCGGTTGACGCCCCTAAAGCCATTATTGGGATAGAAGACAATAAAATTAATGTTCTTGAAGCGATAAAACCGCAACTACCTGACGATGGCAGCATTACCATAGAAGCCGTCGCCACGAAATACCCTCAGGGCGCTGAGAAAATGCTGGTGTATTCTCTATTGGGAGAGGAAATTCCATCAGGAAAACTACCTTCATCCATTGGGGTTGCTATTTTAACGTTGCGACATTAGCGGCCATAGGTGAATTACTACCTTACCAACAAGGCTTAATCGAACGCATTGTGACCATCACTGGCGATGACCTTAACAAACCAGGGAATTATCTGGTTCCACTCGGCACACCGTTAAGCCATATTCTTGAGCATGCAGAATTTACCGGCAACGAAGCTGAATTAATCTTAGGTGGCCCAATGATGGGTATGCCCGCAGGGTTTTTAAATACCCCAGTTAAAAAAGGCACTGGAGCTGTTTTAGTACTGGATAAACGCGCCACTAAACGTGATGATATTCTACCCTGCATAAAATGCTCCATGTGTTTACAAGTCTGCCCTATAAACCTAAACCCTTCGGAACTGGGGATGCTGGCAGCAAAACGTAAATATGATGTAATGGAAGAACAATACAACCTGAATGATTGCTTTGAATGTGGCTGCTGTAGTTACGTCTGTCCATCAAATATTCCTTTAGTGCAATACTTTAGAATTGCCAAGACCTTGAATCGTGAACGACATCGAATGGAATAGTCCAACCAAAAGTTCACGCCTCAAATTTAAACAAAAACAAAAAACAAGATGCCAGTAACTCAGCTCAGAAATATTTACCAAATAAAAATAACGCTAACCGGGGGAAAACCACCGATTTGGCGTAGAGTGTTAGTCTCTAGCAATATGTCACTTGAGGACTTGCACTTAAGCATTCAAATTGCAATGGGCTGGACTAACGATCACCTTCATCAGTTTATAGCCAACGATGTCTTTTATGGAATAAAAGATGATGACTTTGATAGTTATATGGAGTTGGAAGATGAAGCCAAATACAAAATAAACCAGTTATTAAAATCAGAAAAAGATTTAATCAAATATGAATATGATTTTGGTGATGGCTGGGAACACAAAATACTTTTAGAAAAAATATTACCGTTCAGTACAGATCATAAGCTGCCACGTTGTATCAAAGGGAAAAGAGCCTGTCCGCCTGAAGATTGTGGTGGTATTTGGGGTTACGCAGAACTCCTAGAGGCAATTAATGATCCTGAGCACCCGGAACACGACAGTATGCTGGAATGGTTAGGTGAAGATTTTGATTCGGAAGCATTGGATATTAACGAAATTAATGAACTGCTACTGGAATATATCCGTTAGCATTCTTACATAAAAAAAACACGCATGGCCAATCAACCAAAAATAGATATACGCACCTCGCCGTATATACGCAAAGCCCCTACAGTGGCAGAAATTATGCGTAATGTGGTCTACGCATTACTGCCTTTAGCGGCTTATGCTGTTTACCAATTTGGTATCAGTGCACTGGCTTTAATGGTTGTAACAGTACTTTCTTGCATAGGCACAGAACATTTATTCTGTAAATTACAGGATAAAAAAACCACCATCGGTGATGCCAGCGCCATTATTACAGGCTTGTTACTGGCAATGACATTACCTCCAGGTTTTCCCTTATGGATGGGTGCTGTAGCTGGGTTTATTGCTATCGCTATGGGTAAAACATTATTTGGTGGCATTGGTTTTAATGTCTTTAACCCTGCCTTAGTAGGGCGTGCATTTATTCAAGCAACTTTTCCGGTATCAATCACCACATGGACTCCTGCCCTGGCGACAAATCGCTTTGTTGAGTTTATTCCTTCAACATTAGCCTTACCTTTTATGAAGCCGGCCGCAACCGCAGAATGGACAGCACAAGTGAGTGTTGATGGCTTTACTGGTGCTACGCCTTTAGCTCTGATGAAATTCCAGGGCATTATGACAGATAGCTATGATTTGTTTTTAGGTCTCACAGCAGGCTCCGCTGGTGAAACCTCATCTCTTTTGATTTTGATTTGTGGCGCTTATTTAATCGCTAAAAAAATGCTAGATTGGCGAATCCCGGCTGCAGTCATCTTGGGTACAGTCATTGCAGCAGAATGCTTTTACCTGATGGACAGCACCCAATACCCTAGCCCTGCTTTTATGATCTTTTCTGGTGGATTAATATTCGCTGCGGTCTTTATGGCCAGTGACATGGTGGCATCTCCTGTTACTCCAATGGGTATTTTAGTATTTGGTTTACTGGTTGGCTTTTTAACAGTGATTATCCGTTTATTTGGCGGCCTGACTGAAGCTGTTATGTATGCGATTTTATTTGGCAATGCCGCCACACCACTGATTGAATCTTATACCCAACCAAGAATATATGGCGGGAAGAAATAACATGACTGATCCAACAGAAAACAAAGCCAATGAAGTTCCACCCTTACCTTCAAGTTTCTCATTAATCTCAACCCTAGGCATCGTTGCCATGCTCTCGGGGTTTTTAGTGGTTTTAGTTTATGAATATACCAAACCAATTATTGCAGAGAATCAACGCATAGCAACAGAACGCGCTATTTTTAAAGTATTACCTCAAGCGACTCAACGTCTTACTTTTATAATTAAAGAGGGCAAAGTCACGCCAGCAGTTGATAAAGCTAGAGGGGAATTAATCTATGCCGGATATGATGCTGACAACAACTTTATAGGCATGGCACTTAATGCTGCCGAACAAGGCTACCAAGACATCGTAAAATTACTCTACGGTTACAATCCAGACACTGGTTGTATTACCGGCTATGACGTTTTGAAAAGCACAGAAACCCCTGGTTTTGGCACAAAAATAACCACTGACCAAGACTTTCTAGCAAATTTTAATTGTCTGGATGCCAGCGTTAATACTGAACAAACAGGCTTAAAAAATGTCATTAGAACAGTACGTCATGGCACAAAGCAGAACCCTTGGGAAATAGATGCTATTTCAGGCTCCACTATTACCTCTAACGCTGTTGGCCGAATGTTCAATCAAAGCGGTCAAACGTTACACCCTATTATTGCCAAAAACCTTACTCAGCTAAAAACAGCTATGCAATCAAAAAGAGACGACCATGAGTAAATCGACTAAAAAAGCAGCACCATTAACCATGGATGTATTTACTGCTGGATTATGGAAAGAAAATCCTGTGTTTGTGATGATGCTAGGCTTATGCCCAGTACTTGCAGTAACCAATAGTGTTGAGAACTCTTTAGCGATGGGCGCAGCCAGTATTTTTGTTTTGGTCTGTTCAAACGCACTGGTTTCAGCGCTAAGAAACTTCATCCCTAAGCAAGTACGCATCACCACTTATATTATTATCATTGCCACTTTTGTGACTCTGGTTGATTATATTATTCAAGCTATTAGCTTAGATTTATATAACAAACTCGGGGCATTTATTCAGTTAATTGTGGTGAACTGTCTTATCTTAGGCCGTGCTGAAGCTTATGCATCAAAAAACTCATTTAGCAAATCGGTGATCAGTGCATTAGGTATGGGCTTAGGATTTACACTGGCTTTAGTCATGCTAGGTGGTGTCAGAGAATTATTAGGTGCAGGACAATTATTAGGTTACCAAGTTTTTAGCCTTGATTTTGAACCATGGATTGTAATGATTCTTCCGCCAGGCGGCTTCATTGTTTTAGGCTCATGGTTATTACTGATCAACTATGTAGAGCAACGTAGAACAGGCAAGTTAATTGCTGACGACATGGCTTCTCACTGTACTGTCAGTCAAACACGGAGCTAATGATGAACCCAGAATCACTCAGTTTTATGTTTCTTGGTGCCGTTTTAATCAACAATTTTGTACTGGCGTTAGTCTTAGGCTTATGTCCTTTTGTCGGTGTATCAGCCAAACGTGATACTGCATTTAACATGAGTCTTGCAACGGCATTTGTGATGTTTGTTAGCTCGACTTGTTCTTATGGTATTAATCTTGTATTAACAGCGTTTGATTTGGAGTTTTTACGTTTAATCAGTTATATCGCGTTAATTGCATCATCCGTGCAACTGGTTGAGATGATTTTAAAGAAATTTAGTCCTGCGTTATTTAGAGCTTTGGGAATATTCTTACCCCTAATCACAACCAATTGCGCTATTTTAGGCGTTGCCCTATTCCAAACTTCCAGAAACTATGATTTTTTACAATCAGTTTCATTCAGTTTAGGCGCAGGAGCAGGCTTTGGTTTGGCGATTGTATTAATGGCGGGCTTAAGAGAAAAGTTAGAATTATCCAACTTACCCAATATTACCCAAGCAGCGGCTTTAAGTATGATGCTTGCTGGGATCTTATCTCTGACTTTTATGGGATTTGCTGGATTAGGAACGACTGTTTAGGATTAAGCATTTAATAACACCCAAAACTAAAAGTGTAGGATGGGCAAAGCGATAGCATGCCCATCAAGCTCATAATTAGCGTATTCAATAGCTCGTAGTATAAAAGATGGGCACGAAGAGCCCTTTGCCCATCCTACATTTATTGCCATTGATCCTGCAGTGAATTATTTTAGAGGATAAAAAATGTTTAACTTATTAATTACCATCACCATTATTTTTTCTTTGTTAATGGCCTGGGTTTTGATCCAGCAAGCAGCCAGAAAATTTGCAGCTAACCACCCTGAACTTGGCCCAGCAAAAGAAGAAGGCCTAGGTTGTGGAAAAACCTGTGGCTGTAAAAAAGGAAGTTGTAGCAAAGAGGATTAAGTTATACCAATCCTAATAGATTTATACTTAAACGCATATGCCTAAGAGAAATCGTCATTCCTGCATGCTCTTAGCAGGAATCTATAGTGTACGCATGGATTCCCGATTAAAGATTTCGGGAATGACGATCATTACAGTAATTATTTATTGGGATTGGTATTATTCATCCTCTTTATTGTCTAACAACTCATCACCTATATTTTCAATTATTTTTAAAAACAAAGCTTCATCCTTATCACTATCAAGCTCTTCCTGAGTCCCCAAATGCATTTGACCAATCCCAGCAAATAAATCTGCAAATGCTTGCTTAGGTTCAGATAAGGAATCTAAAGCAGCCCTAGTATCAGCCATAAACTCTTTTGTTTGTGTTAAAAAGTCACTGGCCTGTTTTAATAAATCCGTATTGACATTTTGTTCAGGCATTGCGATTTGCTGATAAGCCGCTACCGCTTGAATCGATCTCTCTTTGTTTAAACTCATCGAAAAACCAGAGATCTGTTCGGTATCAAAGCCTATTTTTTGCGCATGTTTAAAGGCAGCATTGATATTACCTTTAAAAAACTTGTCACTTACTTTACTCATCTTGTTAATGAGATCTGTCAGAGATTTTTGTTCATCTTCATTTAAATCACCCTCAACACTCATACTAAAACCTGATGAAAAAGAACTACTCTCTTCATAAGCAGCAATTTTATTATTCCCCTGCTCTGCATAAAATGAACTACGACTACTACTTGCTGATTGATTAAGACTGATAGTCACTACATCGCCTTCCTTGGTGGTGACTTGTATGTCTGCTGAATGACTAGTACTAGTGGATAAACTTTGCATTGCCATTCTTGAGCTAATGTCCCTAGGATTGGCCATTTCACCTAACTGAGTAGGCTCGTAAGAATCAGCAACTCGTGGAGCATGTAATTTATGGTGATGATTACCCTCTATATCCTTATCTCTGGAATGCTGATGTTTTACTGAATCCTCTCCTCTTAAAAAGGCTTGAGGTAAAGAAAACGAAGGTGAAAGAGATTGTGTATACATAATAAAACCACTACTTAATCTGTTTATTAGTCTATCGGCAGCGGCTCAAATTACTTAAATTTTTGTGAGCAA
>WTAG01000615.1 GCA_013139755.1 Methylomarinum sp.
AGAGTTGTTTCTGGGATTGTGAGGCCGCTGGAATGTGAATATATTGATATGGAGGTAAGTAGTGCAGGTATGTATCAATTAGAAAGTGATAAAGAAGTATTTATTGGTACAGTTGGTATTATTAGAGATATTACAGACAGGAAAATTGCTGAACAAAATTTACAAAAGGCAAAACAAAAAGCGGTACAGGCAAATAATGCAAAATCAGCATTTTTATCTAAAATGAGCCATGAGTTACGCACGCCTTTAAATGCTATTTTAGGTTTTTCCAAATTAATGATGACCGATATAAAAGAACCATTGACGGATGATCAAAGTGAATCGGCAGTACAAATTAATCAGGCTGGACAGCATTTGTTGGAGCTAATTAATGAAATATTAGATTTGTCTTCTATAGAAGCAGGTAAGTTAAGTTTAGAAATAGAACACTACTCTTCTAATGATTTCTTGACTGAATGTGCCGGTATGGTCGAAGTTATTGCAGCAGAGCATAATATTGATTTTACTTATCAAGACGAATTAAACGATGACTCAATACTTGTTGCAGTCGATTTAAAACGGATAAGACAAGTTGTATTTAATTTGTTATCGAATGCTATCAAGTACAACAAAGAAAACGGAAGTGTTACTCTTACAAACTCATGTATTAATAACGAACAATTAATAATATCAATTGCAGATACTGGCGTGGGAATGACGGCTGAATTTGAAAAGGATGTATTTCAACCTTTTTCCAGAGCAAATCATACACACAAAATTGAAGGGACCGGCATAGGGCTTGCGATTACTAAACAATTGGTTGAGTCGATGAATGGACGAATTCAGTTTGAAACAGAGCTTGGTAAAGGCTCTGTTTTTACTGTTCATTTACCTGTTGTTTCTGATGCTTCAGATCACTAATAACTGAAATTATTACGATGGCAGCAGCAACCTTAAGTTCTTTTTCTCATCCTTTTCAGAGAACGGTTAAATATCTACAGTTGCAAGCACAGGGCGTTTTATGTGCGATAGAGCTTAAGCGGGTTGAAAGAATTGTATCGTTAATGGCACTAAACCCCGTGCCCTCTGCACCTGATTATTTAGTCGGTGTTTTTGATTATCATGGATTTATTGTTCCTGTCATCGATTTATCGTTGCGCATAGGGCAAACAAGCGCTGTCACTTACGATATCAATAGTAGTGTGGTTTTATGTGAAACCATGAGTGAAGATACTCTCGTCGGCTTAATTGTTACTGACGTAGGCGATGTTATTGAGTTAAAAAATAGTGAGCTACAATTGTTATCTGAGTTTTCGGATAAACAATCGCCTTTGTATGCTTGTTATAAACAAGCTTCTCCGATTTGTTTTTTATTAGACTCAGATATATTACTCGATAGCAGTCTATCTGATGTTGAAGCAATGCTACCGAAAGAAATCAGACAAATAATTGAAAAATAATCCATAAACCTCTATATGCTTTTAGATGACCATGTTGTTTTATCTTCCCTAACAGAAAGACATTTTCTTGATTTTTTTAGTAAAGAATACGGACTCAATATTCATGATCATCAACTGGATAATTTAAGGGAGGCGATTAAATTAACCTGTATTAATCATGATTATTTAGAACCTGAAATTTTATTGCAAAAAATCATTAGCGAGCCATTTTGCCAAGAGCGTTTGTTTCTGATTGAAAAAACAACCATAGATGAGAGTTATTTCTTTAGAGATGAGTTTCAAATAGACTTTTTACGCAATGAATTTTTACCTAAACTGATTGAACAAAAAAGAAGTTTAGCTGATAAACAAATACGTATCTGGAGTGCAGGCTGTTCTACTGGGCAAGAAATTTACTCCCTAACTATTTTATTACATCAGCTGTTACCCGATTATGACAGCTGGAATCTGCATTTAATTGGAACGGATATAAATTATCAATCGTTAAACCAGGCTAAAGAGGCTGAGTACAATGCTTGGGGAATACGAACTAATACTGACTTTATCAACAATAGCGGGTATTTTAGCTGCCTAGCTGAAGATCGTTATGTGGTGAATGATTTTATTAAAGATAAAGTTAAATTTTCCTATCTAAACTTAGCCGAAGAAACGTTTCCTTCCATCATGCAAGGCATTTGTGCATTAGACTTAATTCTTTGTCGGAATGTATTTATCTATTTTGATTCAGTCACCATAAAAAAAACCTGTCATAAATTTTTTGATTCGCTAAATGTTGATGGTATTTTGATGCTTTCTGTTACAGACCCATTAAATTTATCATGTGATTTATTCACAACAGAACAGAGTGGTGATGTTTTTTATTTTAAGAAAAAAACAGTAGCCTTATCGTATGATGATCCTATTGTTGTGGAAAACAAAAATAACAACAAATTGTTAGCAGCTGATAAGGTTATTCCTCAGGCTGATTTAAGCAATATTAAACAATCCATAATAAATGCAATGGCAATAGCTGATTGGCAATCTGCACTTATCCTGGCAGAAAAGGCTCTATTGGTTTATGAAGCCGAAGCCGAATTGTATCAATTTAAAGCTAAATGTTTGACTAATCTGGGTAAAATGGCGGAAGCGAGGGTGGCATGTGAACAAAGTATTCACTACGACTCGGTTGAGGCTCACAGTTACCTTTTATATGGTTTGATTTTAATGCAACTTGGAATGCTCGTTGATGCAGAAAAAGCTTTTAGGCAAACGATTTTTTTAAACTATGCTTTTATGGAAGCGCATTATCAATTGGGACAAGTACTGTTATATAAAGGACAAAAGAAAGACGCAATCAAATCAATTCAAAATGCATTAGCTATTGCCGCTCAAGAAAAACCAGAACGCCCCATCCATAATGTAATTTCTTTGACCTATTCCAGTTTTTCTGAAGTGATGAGAAATGAGCTAGAGTTGATTGAAAAAGGGGAGGTATCGCATGGGTGAGCAAGCAATCCCGGCAAAAGAATTAATGCCGAACTCAGCGCAAACGACTCAAATACTTAAAAGCCGAGCAGAAAAATTAGCACAGCCTTATATAGTTGAAAATGAGACAGAAAAAGAACTGTTTTTTCTGCAATTTAAGCTTAATGATGATGCTTTATATGGTGTCCCTCAAACTATGCTAGATGAAGTCATTGATACAGAGCACTTGACTCGCTTGAATTGGTTGCCACCTTTTATTGCTGGTGTTATCAATTGGAAAGGTAAGGTTTTATCTGTTTTAGATACTAATTACCTCTGTTCTGAAATGAATATGGAACGAGTAGCAGCAAAATATACAATTGTTGTGGTTACAAATGGCGAGAAGAAAGTTGGCCTAATGGTTAATGAAATTGATGAGTTTTTTAGCTATAAAAAAGCAGATTTAAAAACCAGCTTACAAAGCCCTATAAAATTTAATAAGGATTATTTCTTAGGTTTATTGAATGATTCGGTGGTTATATTGAATATAGATATGGTACTTACTGATTTAGCACTTGAAATAAAATAGCAAATATTTTGGCAAAATTATGATTAATGAAATGAATTCTTTATTGACAGTTATGAAGCTTACGACCGAAGAGAGGCTGGAGCGCTTAAGATATGTCAATTTAACCGAAAAAGACTGCCGAATTCTGAAAGCATTTGAACCTGTTATTAAAAAACATGCAGATGAAATTGTTGATACCTTTTATGACAACATCAGTTTGTACCCAGATTTATTAAAAGTTATAGATAGTGCAGGGTCTAATGTTGAACGATTAAAACAAACTCAAAAACGCTATTTAATTGAGCTGTTTTGTGGGGAGTATGGGGATGCATATTTTGATAATCAATTAAGAATTGGTGCTATCCATAAAAAAATTGGTCTTACGCCTCGTTGGTATCTTGGTGGCTATAGTGTTTATTTGCAATTGATTAATCCTTTGGTGTTAAAAAAGTATTGGTACAGTTCGCGTAAAGCACTGAAATTGTTGGCGGCTGTGAATAAAATCATCTTTATTGATTCGCAGCTTGCTATTGATACTTATGTCTATGCATTAGTTGATGATGTTAAGAATGTCAGTACCTCAAAGCATGAAATAGAAGATAAGGTTGCCTTATATAAAACATTTATTGGTAAAGTGAGTGAGGGGGACTTAAGTCAACAAATTGAAATTACTGGGAGTGATGATTTAGCATCTTTAGGTGAACAAATTAATAATATGGTGAGTAAGCTTGCTCATATAACAGGTGAGGTTTCTGCTGTTGGTAATACCGTGACTGAAACTATTTATAAATTAAATAGCTCAGTCGCCACACAATCAAGTGGTGCAAGCCAACAAGCATCTGCGGTGAATGAAACAACCACAACGCTTGAAGAAATAAGGGCAACATCACAGCAGACACAATCGAAAGCACAGACATTAGGAACGGTTGCTGAAAGCATTCGAGTTGAAGGTGAAAATGGTATAGAAGCCGTTTTTCAAGTCATTGAGTTCATGCAAGAGATAAGAGAGCGTGTCAACAGTATTTCACAAACTATTTTGACCTTAAGTGAAAAAACCCAACAAATTGGTAATATCAATAATGTGATTGCTAATTTAACCCATCAATCAAAAATGTTAGCACTTAATGCTTCAATAGAAGCGGCTAAAGCAGGTGATGCAGGTAAGGGGTTTGCGGTTGTTGCTACCGAAGTTAAAGATTTAGCTGAGCAATCTCAACAATCAACGGAGCAAGTCCATAATATTTTGCGTGACATTCAATTGGCAACAGATCGTGCGGTTATGGCGACTGAGCAAGGTGCTAAAGGTGTTGATCAAGGTGAAGTGTTGGTAAAAAATACCGGCGAAATCATGCAGAAATTGAATGATGTCATCAATGAGGCGGTGATAGCAAGCCAGCAAATTGTCGCGGCGGTGCGACAGGAAGGTGCTGGCATTTCTCAAGTTTCAGTGGCTATGAGTCAAATTAACAAAGTGACTTCACAATTTGTGTCAGCAGCAGAACAAACCAATGCAGTGTCTAATGATTTAACCCAGATATCTGACAAGTTGCAAAAAACATTAAGTGTATACAAAAGTCGTTTGTAATAATGTCTATATGAGATTTAAATGGCACTTGATGAGGCTTTAATAAAACAATTATTGGTCGTTTTTGAAGTTGAACTTGTTGAACAGATTCAACTGATGACGACCGGCATACTTGCGCTTGAAAAAGCAGGTAATGAGGATGCTAAAAAGAATCTTGAGGATATCTTACGTGCTGCACATACCATAAAAGGTGCGGCAAGAGGCGTTGGACAAAAAGATATTGTAGAGGTAGTGCATCGATTAGAGTCTATTGTTAGTGCATTAGCTAAAGGTGTTATTCAACAGACCCGTACAGTGCTTGATTTATTGCTTGACGCTTTGGATCGTATTCAGGATATTTTTTTTTCCCAGCTAAATAATCAAAATTATCTATTTGATTTTAATGAACTGTTAATTAATCTGGATGCTTGCTTAAATAATATTGAAGCTGATCCTGTAGGTCTTGATGTTGAATCTATTGAAACGGTAGACAGTCAGTCGA
>WTAG01000004.1 GCA_013139755.1 Methylomarinum sp.
CAATAACATCAGTAATAATCTTTTTAGAAAAATCTACTGTCCCATCGTTGAAGCGATTATAAACAAATCGAGGTAGTATCCTGACTTTAAAAGATTGATCAACAATTTTTTCTTGGACGTAAAATTGAATACAATTATTATCAATACAGGAATGATTTTTAACAAACTTTAAACCTATTCCAACCCCAATCACATTTGGATAACTAAGGTAGTTAATTCTACATTTTTCTAAAACTATTTCAGAAACAGAATTTAAAGTCATTTTTTATACCATAATTACTGATTCATTTCGTAAACATAACATTAAAATAACTTGCTGTGTTAAGCGTCTTAACTACGGATAACGATGGACTATTTTCAGTAAGATTAACTTTACATTAGAAGAATTAAGGCAAGTTGATTGCCAAGTTATAAAAACCTTGATAGTTATCTAGTTTTACTTTCTTTCAGTTATTTCAAGTTGGCTGACCCTAATGCCGCTACCAGTCATTTTAAGTCTTAATAAATCAATTGGTTACGGATTTTATACATGATTAAAAATGAATGCGGCTGTAATAAACAATAGCTTACGGGCTTTGTTTATTGAAAATTGAACCACAGAATTAAAATACAACTGTTCAAGTTGTTGTTTTTAAAGTTACTATCATTTTAGAAAACATGATAGTAATTTTGTTTTATTCTTATTATTCAACAGCTTAATTCATGACTGGTAGCGGCATTATTGGCTGACCCCATGATTTTCTTGAATTTATTTGTTAAATATTACTGCTTTAATAGCCATTTCCATTGCTGTAAAGCATTTCCTGCTACTGAATCAGTAAGCCAAAGTATCTCCCTAACTCTTAGGATGTTTTCAGAATTTGATAAAGGTTGTTGACATACAGATTTATATACATTAATTAAATTTTTATAACTCAAAGGCTTATTTGATATAAAATTATTAGCTCTATACCAGCCAAGTTCTTTTAAATTGAAAGCAACTAAAGCAGCATAAAAATATTTAGAATAGCTTAAATTTAATTCATGATTAACATGCACTCTAAAAACATCAGATTCAACAATTTTATTTGTTGAGGACATTAGTTTTTTTATGATATACAGTATTTCATTTTCATTAATATCTTTAAATACTTTTTCTGGTGTTGAATACATTAAGTTATCAATTCGTACAACTTTATTTTCTTCCATTAATACATGTAGATAGTACCTAGCATGTCGAGTACTTTTACTACGAAGTCTTTCTGCTATCTCGTGTATTGTCATTGCTCCATTTGCTTGGTTTAAAACCTGAACAACAACATCCCATTGAGTTACTTTTTCACTTACTTTATTAAGGCTTACATTATCAACACCTGATTTTCCATTAAAATAAACTCCAAATTCTTCTCCATAAGTTCTAACTATATGTCTAAGTGTAAAGTATTCAATAAAATCACTCTCATTTAAAGTTCTATGATAGTAGTCATGAAGATTGAGAGCTTCTATTTCATGAAATTCAAAATAATCTAAAATATGTTTCATAATAGATTTAAAATCAACTCCACCTAAATCTAAAAACATTAAATTCCTATAGACTCCTTTACCACACATATAAATATAATCGGAGTCATTAAAACCATGCGTTAACCTATCTTCATTTATATGTTTTGCATAGCTTTTAGTATTTGCAATTTTAGCAACATCTTTCCAAGGTAATCCTCCAGAATGAAAAGCCAAAACATGAGCAACCGCTTCTTTATTACTCATATTTTGAGGTTCTATTCCATCATTAGTAATCCTGACTGATCCCAACTCTACTAATTTTCTTATCGTAATTTGTGCCACTGCTCTGCTATAACCAAACTCTGAGGTAAGCTCTTCCACTACAGTATTATGCATTACTGGCGAAGGGTTTAAACAAAAAAATGAGTCCAATAATCGTGATTTAACTTTCGGTAAAGTTATTTCTACTAAGCTACCTTTTTTAATTTGACAAGCTACTTCAATAAATGAATAAAATAACTTTTCTTTTTCAAAACACTGGGCTAAATATGGTAATGCAACTGTTAAATCTGCCTCCATGTTTTCACGAATATTTGCCCATAAAACTTTAGGATGTATACGAAAATGTAAGGGCAAATAGCTATTTATTTTTTTTTCAAGCTGTCTAACTCGTTCACGTGTTAAACCGTGCCGTTCTCCAACCTCTTCAAGAGTTTCATTATCTTGATTAAATCCCCAACGAAAAAGAGCTATATCTTGTTGTTTTTCGTCCAATGACCAGAGGTAAGTCTCTATATCTTCAATTAATATTTCATCAATTTTAGACATTTCATAATATTTGATTTGACTAGAAACAAGTAACCTTGCTTGAACAATGGGTAACTTATTAGCACTCTCAATCATAAAAATGATTTCTTCCCTGATTAAGTCTTGTAATTGTTTTAAAGCTGTTGAATGTTTTTCGCCAAAAGCCAAGCCTTTTTCTCCTTTTAGTTCATGGACATTACAATCGAGAATATCCCCTATGCCAAGAGAACCATAGAGTTTTTCTAGCTTTTCAATTAGCTTTACATCATGTTTTTTTAAGTATTGATAATTCAGGTGTAATTCAGATAATGATGAGGGAATAATACTAAATTTAGAGCTTGTATCGCTATAACCGACTAGTGGCTTTACTTCTTCATCTCCCGTTAAATTTTCTGTATTATCATTTAACAGCTCATTTTTTAAACTAATTAAAGAATCTACGTATGACTTACCAATAGCTGGCATTTTAGAAAATTCATGAGTGTCTAAATCTAAAATACCGCCAATATTTTCAGGTATTTGGTTGGTATGAGTAGAGTTTAAGCGGCTAATCCGTTTTAACAATTTTTCATGTTGAACTGATAAAGACAGCCTTGAAAATGGAATTTCTCTAAACCCCTTTTGGTTAATCAATTCTGAGTTATCCATTCACTTGATTCCTATATTCTTTTAACACTTTCAAAAAATAAAATTCTGACCGAAAAATATTTTTAATTTCAACTCTGTCTTCTTTTGATAATCCTTGAATATCAGAAGGACTAAAAATTAACTGACTATGCTTATTTAGGAGCTCACTTTCTTCTTTAGCTGTATCATTCTTATCATTTACTTTATCTTCTTTTTCAATATCTAACGTATTAATAGCTTTTACAAAAGCCCCTTTTAATTCACTCGTTTGCAATATATTTTTTAGAAGAGAATAAACCTCTTGTTCAGAGTAAAGCAATAAATTATTTATTTTTGACGCACTACTTACTGCCTTGACTGAAGGGTAAACTCCATGTTGACCATGATAGTCACTATAATATTCTTGGCATCGTTTATAAAAAATATCTGGTAAAATTAATTCTGGTAAAGTAGCTTTAATATAGCCCATATAAGAATTAAAATGTGTTGCAATTTGATCTGGTGATATTTCGTCAAGTAGGTTTTGGATCAACTCAAACGCGGGTATTTCACCATTCATTTCATAATACAACCTTAAACTTTCAATAGCCTGTGTCCGTGTATTTAGCCTATATTTTAATTCTTCAATTAATTTTAATACTTGAGCTGCCGATTGGTTATAAATAACCTCAAGCGAAGTGTCATGAATATTTTTAGATTTTAAATCTTTAGGTGGTTGCTCCCAATTATCTTTATCTATTGGAATTTTCTCTATGGAACGCTTTAATTTTTGAACTTCATTTAATCTTTCCAATGACCCCACAAAATCGAGAACGTAAACGTATTCTTTATTTGCAGTTTTTCTTAACCCTCGTCCTAATTGCTGCAACCAAATTGTTTGGGAGCCTGTATATCTCATAAAAATCAGGATATTGGTTTCGGGAATATCAATACCTTCATTAAACAAATCACAGACTAAAATAAAACGGTATTCCGATTCCCGAAAATCTCTGATATTTTGTCGTCGTTGATGGTCAAGCATTTTAGAATGTACAAGTGTTGCACTTCCTATCGGAAAAAATTGTATAAGATATTTCATGTGGGCAATGCTACGACAAAAAACAATACCCTTTGGATTATCTATTTTTTTATCTCGAATAGTTTTCTCTATGATACGTACCACTTCCTCATCTTTTTTATGAAGAAATAGTTGTTTATCTAAATCATTGATACTCAAGCCCTGCTCAAGCTGATCAATTCGAGATTGATCCAAATCATCTAAAAGAACTAAGTATTTGGGGAAAGCTAATTTATTGTGCCTAAGAGCCCATGCCAAATCATATTTACCAACATGACCTTCGGAGCCTCCAAAAAAGGCAAGCACATCTTTATTATCTTGTCTGTATGGAGTGGCTGTTAAGCCCAATAAATAACGCGGCTGAAAGTACGTTACAACAGCGGAATAAGTACGCGCAGGAACATGGTGAGCTTCATCAACGATGACAATATCAAATAGTTCATTACTCAGTGTTTCAATTTTTGTATACAAGGTATCAAAGCTACCAAAAACAAAATCTGTATTTTCAGGCTTTGAACCATCAAAGCAAGCGGAAAACGTATAGGTTCCAATACCAAAGACATTTTTAAATGCTGTTACTGACTGTAATAATATTTCCACTTGGTGGGCTAAAAATAAGACTCTTAAGTTTTTACTTTGCCTCTGGAGGATTCGTTTTACTAAAATTGCAACGGTATAAGTTTTTCCAAGCCCTGTCGCCATTTCAATTAATAAACGAGTCTTCCCTGCTTCAAAATGATTTATACTTTCTGTAATAACTGACTCTTGATACACTCTTGGTTTAATTTCACGCCCAATTTCTGAGTGCTTTTCAACCCATAAATTCTGTAACCCATCTCGGTCAATTAATTCAACACCTAATCGTAATGCTCGTACTCTTACTTCTGATGTAAAATATGAGTTTGTAACTAACACCATATTAGTAACATTAGCTAATTTAGCTCCTGTTACTAACTGATTTAATGCTTTCACATCAACGGTTGATCCTGCTTGCCTTTGTTTAACTTCAATAGCAAATTTTCTTTTATTTTTATAGGCAAAAATATCAACACCACCATCCCCATGTTTATATTCCTTACCTACTTCTGTAATGACTGCATCTGTCCAACCAGCAGAAACAAAAACATCCCGAACAAATGTTTCAAAATCGTCTGATGAAAGGGTATCAATTATTTTAAAATCTGAAATCACTTTGCTTCCTTGAGTTTGAATATCCAACTATAAAGTACACCATTTATATACAAAGAAGAATTATTTTTGAGTAATATTCATGCGAGAAAGCCGCGTAGGTTGGGTTAGCAGTACCACCGCTAACCCAACATTGACCGAGTAATGAGTCGGGTTACGAAAAGATGTAACCCGACCTACGCCGCTAACAAATTATTATTTTGCCCCAGTTATCCTACACTTCACATTAATTCATGCCTAGAAAAAGGCTTAAGCCCTGTAACTCTAAATGGAATAACATTCAGAATTGTAATCTTGGTTAATGTAACAATCCCATATTCCGCAAGCTACATATGGGCTATGGAGTTAATAACTCTTCTAACATATTTTTATGTAAGCGCTCTATCCATTCTTGAGTGAATAAAGGTTCGATAAAATTATAGCTAAAAGTCAGTTGCTTATTAAATTGGCAGCTTAAAAAAGCGAGGGCGGGTGGGCTAGAAATCTGGCAGAGGTGATATATTTTGGTGATGTCGCTGCCAAAAAAAGCACTATTAGATAAATCAACATGGCCTATAT
>WTAG01000119.1 GCA_013139755.1 Methylomarinum sp.
GGTGGTGATTAACACTTCGTTAGGCAAATCAAGAAAACGCGAATCAAAATTACCCAGTACAGGTACTGGCCATTCATTTAAGGCAGCAATTTCTTCCAGTAAATCCGTCTCAATATGAGCAATGCCATTAACAGAGTCGGCCGCTGTATTGGCTTTTTGTTGAATAATTGCTTGGCGTTCTGCGAAGTCTACAATGACTTTGCCTTGATCTTTAAGTCTTTCGACATATTGATCAGTCTGCTCGATAGTGATTTTCTCTGGCGCATGGAAACGATGACCTTGAGACTGGTTGCTCGTGGTTAAACCAAGAATTTCAGTCGTAATCACAGCTTTGCCAAAAAGCAATACTGCCCAATGCACAGGGCGTACAAATTCAGTTGCATAACTGCCCCAGCGCATTCTTTTAGCAATAGGTAATTGCTGTATGCTTTTAAGGATAATGCCTGGAATTAACTGTTCAGTCGGTAGGCCTTTTACTTCCTGGTTAAAGGCTAACCATTCACCTTTATCAGTTTTTAAACGGTCTAATTGATCAACCGTTACACCACAACCACGGGCAAAACCTTGTGCTGCTTTACTGGGTGTGCCATCTTCTGCAAAAGCGGCTTGTACAGCAGGGCCTCTTTTTTCGACTGATTTATCGGGTTGCGAGGTATTTAAACCATTTATAATAACTGCAAGTCGTCTAGGTGATGCATAGGCATGTGCAGATGTGTAGTTTAGTTCTGCTTCTTTTAAGCCTGCTTCAATACCACTTAATAAAGCATTGCTTAGTTTTAGCAGTGATTTAGGTGGCAATTCTTCACAACCTAATTCAAACAATAAATCTTTGTTATCCGACATGATTATTCTCCATCGCTGTTAACTAGCATGGGGAAACCTAATGATTCCCTGCGTTGATAATAGGCTTCTGCCACAGACTTGGATAAATTTCTGACACGTAGAATATAGCGTTGGCGTTCTGTCACAGAAATAGCATGGCGGGCATCTAATAAGTTAAAGGTATGAGAGGCTTTTAAAACCATTTCATAAGCCGGTAAGGGCAGGTCTTTTTCAATTAATTTTTTACATTCTTGTTCGTAAGTGTCAAAGCAAGTGAATAAAAAATCCACATTGGCATGGTCAAAATTGAATTCTGACATTTCAACTTCATTTTGGTGAAAAACATCACCATAAGTCACAGACCCTTGAGGACCATTAGTCCAGACTAGGTCATAAACACTTTCAACCCCTTGAATGTACATCGCGATACGTTCAAGACCATAAGTTAGCTCGCCACTGACAGGTTTACATTCCAAACCACCAACTTGTTGGAAGTAAGTGAATTGTGAGACTTCCATGCCGTTAAGCCAAACTTCCCAGCCTAATCCCCAAGCACCTAAAGTAGGTGATTCCCAGTTATCTTCAACAAAACGTACATCATGTTCAAGCAGATCAAGACCTAAGTGTTTTAATGAGCCTAAATAGAGTTCCTGAATATTATCAGGAGAGGGCTTTAAAATAACCTGAAACTGATAATAATGCTGTAGACGCATCGGGTTTTCGCCAAAACGCCCATCGGTTGGTCTTCTGGATGGTTGCACATAAGCGGCATTCCAAGGTTCAGGCCCTATCGCGCGTAAAAAAGTCGCAGGGTGAAAGGTACCCGCACCGACCTCTTGGTCTAAGGGTTGTAATAAAATACAGCCTTGTTCAGACCAGTATTGTTGTAAGGCTAGGATAAGCCCTTGAAATGTTGATAAATCGTTGTTTGTGCTAGACACGGCGGCTACTGCTCAGACAATAAAAAACCGTTGATTATAGCCTAAAAAAAAGCACAGAGCATTTTACTGTTAGCGAGATTTACTTTTTATTTTTTGAGAAGGGATTTATACGAGAAAAAAGACTTTTTTTAGCTAATGATCTTTCTTGTGATTCTTCAAATTGAATTTGTTGCTGCATAACGGTTTGTTGCTGATTGTATTCATCAAGGCGTAGGCGTATATCTTGTTTTTGTTTATTTGAAATTTTTAGGCGAATAAAATCACAGTCTTTTCTTAGCATAAAACGCGCTATTTCATCTAATAACTCATCATTAACTTCATCGGGTTGGAATGTCTTTGTGTAGTTATCAAATTCAGCGTGGTTTTTAATGTGGAGCTTGATCTGAGACTGCTCATAATCAACCTCAAAGCGAAAGTTGACAGGGAAGTTCTTATATATTTTTATGTTAGCCGTTTCATTAAAGCTTTGAGCGGGATTCCATTTGAATTTTATTTGCTTCTCATGAAGAAAAGCAATTTCCTGTTCAATGGCAAATTCACCTTTTTTCTTAATGAAAAAATCACCATCCCCGAGGCACTGGAAAGAAACATTGATTTGCATCAGGCGCTTTGAGTCAACAAAACCAACAATTCCATCGGTGTTAATTTTGTAATCAGTCTGGGTTAAGGTGCCAAATTGAGGGTAATGGGAACTATAATTTTCAATTTTTATAGCATGTTCAAGAAACTTTAAATGATCTACAAGTTCTTTCATAAAATGAAAGGTATTTTGCATTCTTGGTAGAATCTGGGTTTGGTAGTTTTTTTCTAGTTGTTCTTTACGCGTTAGTTTATTAAGCTCATTTTCTTTTTTTTGATTTGCTTCCTCTCGGAGTTGATTTAATATTCCCATGTCATGTGTTTTCGAATTGGTTGTCAGTGTAATTAACCAAAATTAATTTTAGCTTCTAAGTCGTTACGAGAATCGGCATTACGTAAAGCTTCTTCCATACTGATTTTTTTCTGTTTAAAAAGATCATATAAGGTGTCGTCAAAGGTTTGCATGCCTTTGCTTCCACTGGATGCCATTGCATCTTTAATTTCGTTTAAGGCACCTTTTAAAATTAAGTTTGATATATGAGGCGTATTAATTAAAACTTCTATCGCAGCACAACGTTTGCCATCAGGTGTTGGAATTAATCGTTGAGAAACAACCGCATTTAGGTTGATTGCAAGATCCATAAATAATTGCTTATGTTGGACTTGCGGAAACATATTGATCACACGCTCCATTGCCTGGTTGGCGTTGTTGGCGTGTAAGGTTGATATACAAAGATGTCCGGTGTTGGCCAGTTCTAACGCAGCCTCCATGGTTTCTCTGTCTCTAATTTCACCAATTAAAATAACATCAGGGGCTTCCCGTAAGCAGGCTTTAAGCGCACGTGCATAAGAAGCGGTGTCAATGCCTACTTCACGTTGATTGACAATGGACTTTATATTTGGGTGGGAGAACTCCACTGGATCTTCAATGGTTAATATATGTCCTGCTGATTGTTCGTTGCGATGATTGATCATTGCTGCTAGGGAGGTTGATTTACCTGATCCCGTGCCACCAACCATTAGTAATAACCCGCGTTTTGCTAAAATTAATTCGAGCAAAATTTCAGGAAGTCCTAAGTCTTCACATCTTGGTATGATTGAAGGAATTAAACGCAGTACCAGTCCGACGGTTTTGCGCTGATAAAAGGCATTGACACGAAAACGTGCACTGCCATCAGGCAAGCTAATAGCAAAATCGAGATCTTTAGTGTTTTTAAATTCTTCGATTTGAGCCTCGTCCATAATGCTAAAGGCGGCTGATTCCGTCAGTTCGGGTGTAAGGATGTAGCTATCCATTTCAACAGCCGTGCCAGAGATCTTGATTTTGATCGCTGAACCTACGGTAAAGAAGATATCAGAGGCATCTTGTTTAACCATTTCGGTTAAGTAGGGCATGATGTCAAGATGAGACTCTGGCGCAGCACCTAAAACCTGAATGTTCTGTTGAGCGGTCGGTTTTCTATCGCGCTGGTCTGGCATGATAAGAACAGTCATATCATCAATACTCTTATCGATTTGTACAATAAAGGTGCTGCTTAGTGGTGTGTAAGGTATACGAACTGTTTTGAAGTTTGCCAAATCCTGTTGTTGAGATTCATTAGCCAGGCTGTCGATAAATTGATTGAGAAATTCAGCTGTAACAATAGTGTTGCCAACGGCTTTTTCCTGATTTAACAAACGTAAGCAGGGCGCTGAGTCTGCTTTTAAAGCAAGAGAATCCGCTTTTTTATCTAACAGTAATTTTAAATAAGGTAATAAATCCATAGTTTTTATTTGGTCTTTTAAGTTCTGTGCTTAATAGTGAAGACATGACTATATTGATGGCGTGTTACATAGTATTTTGATC
>WTAG01000438.1 GCA_013139755.1 Methylomarinum sp.
GATTTTTTCTCCTCTCCTAACCTCAGCCCTATCCATCAGGAGAGGGCATAGAGACTCATTGGTTTATAGGTTATTTTTAAACCAAACCGTTAAGTCATTAGCCGTTGTAAAGTCTAATAATTGATCACTTAAGGCTTCAAGTTGTTCCATGTTCAATATCTGGATTTTGTTAAGCGCTTCTAGGTTCAAGCTACCTAATTTTCGTTTAAGTAGGCGTATGATGATTTCTGATTCGCCTTCTGTGAATACATCCTGATAAAAACGGGTTTGTTTGAGTTCTATATCTTTATAGCCTAGCATTTTCTGGATCTCCTCACGATTCAGTTGGGGGAGTTTGTATACCATAATAGTTTCCACCCATTCGAGCCAATAAGCGGCTGTTTTTTGATCTGTTTCAATTTTAATACGATTTAGTAAGTTTTGCGCAGTTTTTAGCGCATTTTTTTCTTCGACGATGATGAGTTGTATTAATTGTAGGCCAATTTTCTCTGGTTCAGGGTTTACTAAATCTTCCAGATAAATGCGTTTAACCTGGTTTGAGTTTAGCAGGGCAGCATAGTGTTGATTACCGTCTGTTTCCGTTTTTTGGGTTGGATAAATGACCACTGCTTGCCAAGCTTGTTGCGGTTGGTTTTGATGTAAATAGAAAAAAATTTCACAAAAGAAACGGCTATAAAAATGTTGGTCGGGTTGAAATTGAACTTCGGCAAAAAGTATTGGTAGGTCGCTGTCTTTTTCTGTGGGCGTTAAGATGCCGTCAAGGCGAAAGGCGGTTTGCTTAATTTCTTCTGAACAGAATCGATAATTATGCGAATCACGGGTATCTAGTTTCGCCAATTCAAGTAGTAGCTCAGGAGCATTTTTGAATAGGCGATAAAAGAGAGTGTCGGTTTTCATTAGCTATTTAATGATAATCGCTGTGACTACGCTATTAAATGACATCTGCAAACCAGTTTTCTGCGCGTTTAAAAAATAGATAGCTGAAAGGAAGTATGACTAAGGTTAGTGCTAGCCCTGGATATATGGCATCAAAATCAGGTGGAATACCTTTTAGCATCACTCTTTGAAAGCTGTCGATAATACCTGCAAGAGGGTTGAGCGTATACAGGGTATATAGGTCGTTAGACCACACTCCAGCGGCTTGTTCTTCAACCAGCTTTTTGTGTACTAAGGTAAGGGGGTAGATAACTGGTGAGCCGTACATTAATAACGATAAAGCAACAGGTAATGCTTGAGCTACATCTCGGTAATAAACATTAAGAGCAGCTCCAAAAAAACTGATGGTGAGCGCTATCAGCATAGTGTAAAGAATAATAGCAGGTACCCATAAAGCATAAATTGTCGGCATCATTTGATAATAAGCCATTAAGCCAGCAAGAATAATAAAACTGATGCTTAATTCTACCAGCTTGGTTACCATAGCGGTCAGAGGAAAGACTTCGCGTGGGAAATAGATTTTTTTGATTAATGGCGCGTTAGACGTCACACTGCTTATCCCTTCAGAGCAGGATTCTTGAAAGAATATCCAAGGTAATAATGCGGCAAAGGTGAGTATAGGGTAGGGTATATTACCTGATTCAATGCCGACAAAGCTTTTGACTAAGGTGAAAATACACATTAGCATAAGTGGTTTTAATACTGCCCATAAAAGGCCTAGATAAGCTTGCTTGTAACGAATGACGATATTTTTCCAGGCTAGTGCAATAATTAATTCTCGGTATTGAAATAGATTTTTAGATGCTTTTAACACTTTTTTTCCTTATTTGAAGTATTACTTTATTGCGGTGGGTGTAACTTTACTGCAATAGTTTATCAATTTTTTGTTTTTGTCTAACTAAGGACTTTGTTTTTTTTATTTTTAGTGCGGTATTAACAGTTGCTTCAGCTTCTTTTAATGCTCCAATCTTTATATATGAATCAATTAGGCCTTTATAAGCTTTAATATATTTTGGGTTTTTTTGCAGAGAATTTTGATATTGTATTATGGCTTGGTTTGTATCGCCTATTTCATTCAATAAGTCGCCATAGCCAGAATAAAGATAAGGGAGTAATTTAAAGTCAGGCCCCGTGTGTTCTATCCAATAAGTAAATCCTTCTGTTTGGTGTTTGAGGCAGGCTATTCTATCATTTCCAAAATATGATCTGCAGATGGGAATTTGAGCGGAGGCATAACAGAAGTGATTTCCCCAAGTCATACCTCGGCCAAATTTCTTCGTCCAGTTAACATTCCTATATTTTGGGGGTACTATAATTTTGTTACTGAGATAGCCACAAAAAGGAGGGAGTGTCTGTATGTAAGGTGAATTTTCCCAGTTTTTTGTTGCTTCTTGCCAAGTAGGTTGGGCAAGGGAAAGACTGGAAAATGTGATTAATATAGCAATTAAAAGGATTTTCATTTTACGACCTGTTTTTTATTATTGTATTTGCCAGTATGAATATATAGTTAATCTTTATGGGGCGTATTTACTATGGCCGAGTTCTAAAATAGCTTAATACTTAGCCTGATTACGGCAGGGTTGTTTATTTTCTCCAATAAAAAGACTTTTACTCATCTCTGGATACATAAACTTCATCTAAATTTAATAACTTGGCTAAATTTAATTTAGATCGTATGATAAATTTATCTAACGCACTTAAACGAGTGCTATTCATATGAGGGAACTTTACACCACTAGTTTCGTTTCCTATAAACTTAGCAACTGCTTGAGCAGATTTATCGGTAAGGTCGTGAATTTCAAGAAATTTTTCAGGTTTATCTTGGAAAAAATTTCGAACGTTTTCACTGTGTTGCTTGTAAATAGAAATGTGATGATCTTTATTATATAGGTTGCACCCTTTACCTTTTCCATAGATAAATTCTCTCATAGGGGTGTTTGCTCTTCCAAAAAAATAAAAACAGCTTTCATACCATTTTTCAGGGTCCCTTTCATACAGGACAAACAAAGCATTTTCATACCGTTGTTCAAATTCTTTGTAAAATAAGAACCAAGGATCGTCATCAAAAGCATCATATTTGTCGGTAATTTCAAATACTTCACTTAAGTCATTGTTTTTTAATTTATTAACAAATGGCTCGGAGTATGTTTTATAGTAGGTTTGTGACTTGTAACCCAAAATTGTCATTAACTCGCCAAATGATGTGCTACCTGTCTTATGAAAACCTAAGTAGAATATTTTTTTCTGCTTGCTCATGGTTTGGGCTCTTAGCTATTATTTTAAGGGTGAAAAGTTGAAGAGAAGTGAATATTATCTGCTCAAAATTGAGCAAGACTTATTGCTTATATGGTTACCAGCAGGAAGAGCAATGAAAACCTTAGTCCAACACCTTTTTGTTTATTGTAATACATTATAAAAATCGAGTATATATCGTCTGCACATGTTTTACATGCTCTTCGACAGAAAAAGTGTCTAACGCTTTTTCTCTGGCAGCGCTGCCTAAGCTTTCTCTTAGTTCTTTGCTGTTATAAAATTGATAAATTGTATCGGCTAGACTAGTCGAATTGCCTGCTTCGAAGAGTAAGCCTGTTTTATTATGATCCATCATTTCCTTTGCCCCGCCATGATTTGGGCCAATTAAAGGTCTTGCCATTGCCATGGACTCAATGACCACAGTTCCGAGTGGCTCAGGGCTAATTGAGGCAGAGAGAACTATATCTAATCCATTATATACTTCCGGCATATTGCTTGAATGTCCTGTGAACTGCACTGTATCGATTAATCCTTCATTTATCACTCGTTCTCGCAACATGGATTCATAGGCTATACAGTCGTCTGGGGTGCCGCCGATAATAAGCATTTTTAGGTTGGGGATTTTGTCTTTGAGTTGTGCGGCGGCATCAAGAAATATTTCTTGGCCTTTCCATGGGATTAGTAAACCCACTAAGCCGATGGTAAAGCTATCGGTTGATATATTATGTTGTCTGCGGAAGTTTTGCTCGTTTGCGTTAATATCTAGCTTGTCTAGCTCTAAGCCATCGTAAATAACTGTGATTTTATCTTCTGGGATGTTTAGGTTATTTTGTATGCTTTGTGACACCCAATGTGATACAGGGATAAAGTGATCGACCAAGCTATAGGACCATGCCATTGCTTGTGAGCCTTTTTGGTCACCACGGACATGACATATGGTGGGTATTTTCAAAATTCTTCCGACCAATAATGCTGCGCGGTTGCAAAGTGGCTCGTTATTGGCGTGAATTATGTCAGCTTTGAATTGTTTAGCTGTCCATAAAAGACTGAGAAAAAAGGGCAAGAAATTAAACAGGTCATCTGCTCTGGCGAGTATTTGATTGATAATAAAACGTAGCCCCGGAATTTTATCTGGCCACGTTGTAGGGTCTAGTTTTCTATGTGCGCCGACGATATCAATATGTCGGTCGGGAATGTGTTTCCAGAGCGCTTCATTTGCAATTTCCTGATATTGCGGGCCTGTTCTTCCAGTAATAACCATCGGCGTGTATAGGCTGCGATCAAGATTTCTAACTAAATGACGTAGGCAGATGATAGCGCCACCATAGCCAATGCCATTTTCAACGTAAAGTATTTTTTTTGTAGTGTGATTATTTGGCATGTGTTCGGCTTTGATTATTTTTAGTGAGTATCTTAAGTTGTCTTGTAAGCGGCCTAAGGAGCGAGAATTCAATAAACCCCAGGATTTTTGTGTAGCTAGTATGAAGCTTGCGGAATACGGGAAGGTGAATGCACTGCGCTTTCTGTAATTCGTAAACTCCATACAGGTTACATTAGAACGTAAACTTTCGGATATGATTAAGACTGCACCCCTAAGTCAATGCTGCGGTTTTTAAAGTTTCCCTCTTACCTTCTCTAGAAGGAAAGGGAGTATATTTAATTATTTATGGATATTGATTATTTCACTTTTTTCCACATTAATGGCTTCTAAGCACTGGCCTACAGTTGTTGAAAATTTGACTAAATCTTCGCCAACACTACAGTAGTCACTACCATGTACTAATACATGTCGTATGTTTTTACAGGGGGTATTGAAAATGGCTTCTCTATATTGATATTTGGTTGGTTTTATACCATAAAAACCGACAATAAGTGTTTCAAACTCGATGTCATTTTTAACAAAAGCTGTGAGCTCTATACCAAGGTTGCGAATAAAGCGCGCTTTTCTATTAGTTAAAGAAAGGCCAATTCGGCAGGAAACACCAGCACTCCATTTTCCTACTACTTTGAGATCGACTTTTGTTTTATCTTCTTTCTGCTCTTCTGTTGTTGTATTTTCATCGGGTGCTGTTTTAGCGTATTCCCAAGATGAGTCGCCTTTGAGAACTATGCGTGTGCCTGCTTCAGTAGTTGCATAGATGTCTTTGGGTACAACATTTTGTGTACAAGCTGGTAGTAAGAGTAGAAGGCTTAAGAGGTATGTGGTGCGCATAAAAATTCCTTTAATGTGATGGATTAGTTTTTCTAGTTCCTATACCGTGAATATCTACGTAACTCTCAAAGTATTCTCCATAAGGCAATGTTGTTGACTTAAGCCCTCTCTTGCTGGAGAGGGTGTTTATTCTTAAATCAACCGCATTGTTTCCTTAGGGAGGGGCAACTCGTTCCCATGTAATGTATAGGTGCGTATGTATCACAGCTTTTTGTGACTGTCGAGTTAAGCTGAGCTTATTGTTCGTGTATTCCCAAGTAGGGTTTGGGAGCAAGAAAAAGTTGTAAAGATGCTCTATGACTCTGTTTGGGAACTAGAGTGTTGTTAGTTCTAAGTATTTATAGGTTTAGTTTACCTTAGAAATGGTTTTAGTTTGTGCTTTAAAGCTATTAATCGCTTGAGATAATAAGTCTGCAGCAGCTGATTGGTCAAATTTTGTGTTGGCTGTTGGGCCTCATTGAGAGGCATAAAATATTGTCATGGGTTTGCGTGCATTAACAAGTAAGTTGAGAGATGTGCTAATTTGGTGAGTAATGGGGTTTTTTATAAACTGCTCATCGTATAAAAGCACATAAGCC
>WTAG01000689.1 GCA_013139755.1 Methylomarinum sp.
CATCACGATGAACAATACTTTTACTGCCCAGAGTGTCTCTTAAATAGCCGGCAGCTGTGATATGGTCGGCATGAACGTGGGTTTCCAGTGTATAGTTTAAGGTTAGCCCTAGGTCGTTTAAGAGTTGAATATAGCTATCGGCTTCACTGGCAACAGAATCAATCAATATTGCTTTTTGAGAGTATTCACAGCCTAGTAAGTAAGTGTAGGTGCAGGTATCGGCTTCAAACAGCTGTCTAAATATCATTGCAATGGCTTTGTTGGGTAAGAATGGTTAATAATTAAACACTAATATTCCATAAAGATCCAGAGATAATTGTGTGGGTGAATGACCATATTTAATGGAAACGTCCTGATATACTGCTAAAGCTCTGAGTAGTAGTGGTGCTAAGTAGGGTGTGAGGTGGGTGTAGGAAGGAAAGGGAGGTTTGGAGAGGAGATAGGGTGGAAAAGTTAAGTCCACCCTAATTTCATATTATAAAAAAGGCTTTACATTGAAGTGCCGCACTTACCTTCGCCGCATTTTCCTTCCATGTTTTTATCTTTTTTATCCATTTTAGGCATAGGCTTGTTACCTGCGCATTTCCCTTCCACCGTTTTTTCTTCAGCGCCTTTCTGCATAGAGGATCCGCATTTACCTTCACCACATGAGCCATCTTTCATTTTTTTTGAGCTGGTATCATCAGATTTTGCTGTTTGCATGTAGCCAGTCGATAGCTCAGACATTGAAAATGGATTGGTATCAAGTTCTGATAAAGTGTTCGCTTGAGTCGCGGTTGAAGCTAAGCCAGATATAAGTGTGCTACCTATAACAACAGCCAAAGGTGATTTGTTTGATTTTTTCATGATTTTTTTCTTTTGAAATAGGTGTCTGTAAAGACGCGTAATCTTTACTAACGTCGTTCGTAAATTGTAGATATTACAGAATAAAAAAGGATAATACTAATTTCTTTATTGGAAAGAAAATGTGTTTTGGGAGGGGGATCTAGGTATTTAGGAGGAGTATTCTTTAGGCGGTGCTAATTAAAGGTCTTTCATCGGGAGATGAAAGACCTTTATAGCTTCTTATTACTGCTCTAAGACATTGTTGTATCTTTTAGCAGAGTGTAATGCTTGAGCATTACCTTCTAATGTAGTGTTAGAACCTTTCATTTCTAAATGCTTAACTTCATCTGCTTTTAAAGTCAGAACTAATACGATAGAAAGAACTGCACATACAGCAACGATAACCATGAAATAACTTTTTTCTTCTTGTTCAGCCATTGTTAGATCCTCAAATTTTAGTGTTGTTTTAAATACTCCCTTTCCTCAAAGGGAGGCAACTTAAGACTATTAAGTTGCTTGTCGAGAGTTTTTTTTTATTTCGACGGGGTTATTTTAAACACGCCTTAATGTTTCGTGTCAAAGTTATTTTTTTAATTTAATTTTTTAATGCTTTGAATATTAGTTTGGTGATTGATTTATAAAGATTTATATTTATTTCTATTGGGGGGTAGTTCATGCGTCTAATGCCGTTGATTATGCAGAGATGATTTAGGCATATCATAAAATGTTAATATGTTGTGTGTTCAAAAGTGTGGGGGGTTATAGACAAAATGTCTTATGATCATTGCCGAGAGTGGAATAACTAATTATTGCAGGTTAAATTAATAATATTTATGTCATTAAAAGTATTAAGTGTTTTCTTTTTTTTATTGTTTTCTTCTATTGCTGCATTTGCCCACCAAGGGAGTCACGGTAATGATAATTGCTCGGTTATAGTCGGTGATACAGAATTAAGATTAAATGGCTATCAGTTTCAAGGAAGTCAGCCTGATAGGCATTATTGTCGTCATTTTCCTTACTTGGGACAGACTATTATAAAAATTGATTCAGTCACTGCTGATTTGAATGATATGGCAGTAGAGCTGCAGTTGTTAAAACGCAATTCTTGGTTGGGCTTGGTTCTAAATGCGGATGATGCTTTTTCTGTAATAAAGCAGCCGCCGCTGCAATATTTTTCTAAGCAAGTCGTTTCAATTGATAGCGATATTCAATTGCGTGATTTATATGCCATAAAGTTACGATTGCATAAGGCTGATGGGGAGATAGTTGAGCAGCAGTTTATGTTTCTTGTTGGATTTCCTTTTGCACTCATTATGGTTCTTATCTCGGTGGTCCTGTTGATATTTATAATTATTATCTTTCTGAGGCAGTTGATGGCTAAAAGATGATTTATTTTTTTGATCTAAAGGGTAAAAGTAATAACTGTATAAACCCTAGTTCATCTTGCTTCCTGTGCTCAGGTAAACCAATATCTAAAGTAGTTTGTGTTTTTTTAGGTTCAGCGACATAGGTTTTAAATACCCTGTCCCAAAGGATGATAGAAAAACCATAATTACTGTCTGTTTCTGATTGAATAGTCGAGTGATGAATGCGATGAGTATCCGGTGTAATTAAAATCCAGCGTAGATACTTATCAATTTTAGTCGGGATATTAATATTGCTGTGATTAAAAGTGGCAGTGCCATTAAGAATAATTTCAAAGGCAATCACTGCAATTGGGTTTGCCCCTATTAAATAAATACAGGCTACTTTATAAGCCATTGAAAGCATGATTTCCAGTGGGTGGAAGCGAACGGCTGTACTGGCATCAAACTCTAAGTCGGTATGGTGGATCTGATGTAAGCGCCATAAGAGCTTCCATTTATGGGAAACAATATGTTGGCAATAAATGGCAAAATCAAGCAGTAGAAGGGTAACAACTATTTCTAGCCAGCTAGGTGCTGAAAACTGGTTTAGTAAGCCCCATGACAGGCTTTCGGCATTAATGGCGCTTAAATAAGCGATGCTTCCCACGGTTAAGCGCATTATTATCATGTTAAGCAATGCTAAACCAATATTTATAGGCCAGCGTTGTTTGCGAGATATGTTTTGTTGTCTTCTAGGGCTGAAATATTCCCAGCAAATCATTAAAGTAAATATGCCTAAAGCAACACTCGGGCGAATTATGTTTTGAATATCCAAAACAGATCTCCTTGAATAAGGGGTGAAAAGTATTTAAAGTTTTTACCTGATAAAGTAATGCAATGGGGCGGACTGTTTTTAGTCATGTTAATCTATCGCGCATTACTACTTTTCACTAAAGTAAATGTCGCCATAATAAGCTATTGCACTGCCTTTGGTGTTGTCTGTATCGGTCATAAGTGCAATTGCATCAATATAACGAATATCTGTTCCAAATTGCGCTTTTAGATCTTGTCTAATATTACGTTTTTCCTGATACCAGGTTTGTGTTTTGTCTGTTGTTGAGCGTAAGGCTATCATCATGGCATTGTTGCCTGCAAAAGCATTAGGCCAGATATGGCCTTTAGGTGTATGGCTTGCCCATACATAGTTAATGGCTTTGGTTTTCCAAAATGCCCAGCCACCACTGACAACAACATAAATTCTAGCACTATAGTCATCCCCTTGTTTGTCCTGCTCATTTAAAGGGTTTAAGTGATTTTCGATACGCCAGCGCCAATTTAAAACAGGTGTTTTATGCAGATCAATTTTTTGTTCTTTAAATAAGCCAGAAGCAGCAGAATGGCTTTCTGCTTTTAATACTTGCAGTTTATCAAGCAAGGTTAAGCGGTAATCGGTTGTACCTGAAAATGATTTATTATTCCAATTGTCGAGTTTTCCGGATGAAAACCCGCCAACCTGAATGACAGACCGAGTCTTTGCAAGAGCCGTGTTGCTCAGCAGAAGGTAAATAAACAGAAAAAGACTTCGTTTCATTACTTTTTTCCAGTGTTGTTCGTTAATTCTTACTCTCGTGACCTGTGAAGTCACGGATTTGGGTAATGATTAGCTAATAAAGTGAGTCGGTCAATTGTTTTAAATCTAACAAAAGTTAATTTGCGTTTTATCTAAGCAACTGTTTTGTGCTGTATTTTTATTTGATGTGGTAAAAAAAGTAAATAGGGCTGGATTTTCTTATGGAGTATGCATATAATACACGGATCTACTAGTTCATCAGATAGAGCCTCGGTGGCGAAATTGGTAGACGCACGGGACTTAAAATCCCGCGGGGTTAAACCCGTGCCGGTTCGATTCCGGCCCGAGGCACCATAATATATAGAAAGGGCTGCAACCATTTGGTTGCAGCCCTTTTTTTATGTCGGTATTTAACTAAATACCATCGGTTGAACGCTTTAAATTCAGAGTAACACTACGACACAAACTACGAAAAAGAATCTCGTAGTATTCCGTAATGGATGTTTAAATCGTTTTCTTGAGGGCAACATAATGTCTTATATCCCCACATTATCAAACGGCAAGTATCGCGCCGAAGTTCGTAAGAACTATACTTCTATACAATCCAAAACATTCACAACTTATAAGCAGGCTGAAGAGTGGGCTAATGAGATTGAGAAGAATATAGAAATAATCTTTGATTTAAAACCAAAAAATAAAAAACTTACTCCTAAATGATAAAATAGGAAGCGTCTAAATAATATAAACCCACTAATAAATTAGTTAGTTATACAAGGGGTTATCTCAATCATGGCTAAATATCCAAGGCTCATTATTTTCATGGTTAACTGAAGAATTAGGGGGATTTACCCAAAAACAGCAAGAATTAGTAACGACTTAGAAATGATATGTATAGAAGCGTTTGTTTTTACAAGTCGAGGATTACCTGGTCTCCCACCAAAAGATAGAACGGCTATCGTGATAGCCTTTATTGCAAAAATGGTTTTTA
>WTAG01000117.1 GCA_013139755.1 Methylomarinum sp.
AGCTATCGTTCCTACGGCCAGGATTTGAGCATCCGTAAAGGCGAATTTCTGTTTAACGGCCCAGCTGATAATCCATGGCTGAATATTGAAGCCATTCGTAAAGCCACCAGCGAGGATGTTACTGCTGTTCTAAATGTGACAGGCCCTCTAAAATCGCCACAAACACGGATTTTTACCGAACCAGCATTACCTGAGTCAGAAGCACTTGCATACCTGATTACCGGTAATTCATTAAATCGAATGAGCAAAAGTGACGGCAATGCAGTTGCCAGCGCAGCATTTAATTATGGTGTGGGTCAATTATCATGGCTTAGTGATCGACTGGGTATTGATGAATTCGAATTTGAAAAAGATGACAAGATTGAAGATAGTGCCGTCAGACTGGGACAGTACCTAAATCCGGACCTGTATGTCAGCGTTACAATGGGCCTGTTTGCCAACAGATACGCCGCTAATCTCAAATATCGGTTAACAGAACATTTTAGCATCAGCACCCGCGCCGGAGAAACCCAGCGCATTGATTTGAAATATCACCTGGAAATCGAATAGCTCTTTCTTTTATCCTAAAATAATTGATATGTGACTTTTTTTGCTCTATCGGAGTCCAATAATAAATGCCTACCCAGAACACGAACTGATGTTTATAACCCAAAGCCTGAAAAACCTGCTGGATAAACTTATTTTTGCCTGCGTTTTACTCATGGGCATTCAGCTTCCTAACTTTGCCATTCAATACCAGCAAAGTCTTGATGCCCACTATCAGGAATCGCACAACCAGCTACAACAATATCAAGACATTGCCGATCGGTTTTATCTCGGTGATATGGATCAGTTACTGGCAGCGCATCAAAATAACGCGGTTACAGCGATCAGAGCCGAAGCTAAAATCATTACGGGCTTAATTGAACGCAGTGATTATTTACAACAACAACTAAATGCACTACAAAATAAGCAGCTAATAGAACGCTTATGGCATCTACTTAATCATCTTAATTTCGATATAGCAGATGAAGTATTAAAAAACTATTCTTTGAGCTTGCCGTTAAATTCAGAAGCAATCATTATCGGACTAGCACTGGCCTTTGCTTGCAGTGTTGCCTTACAGATTATGCTGGCAACACTACTGAGCTTGTTTCGAAAAAAATCTCATAATAGCCTTTTTCATCGCTCTTGAGCATTATCAAGTAATACTAATCCCAATAAATACTAACTCTAATCGGTTACTAAAAAAACAGGAAAAGAAAAACATTGATCGTAGCCCGTATGGAGTATCACGTAATACGGGAATAAAATCATAGGATGTACTGAGGAACGAAGCGCATCACTCATTAACCTCAATAGAAAAATCCCCTGAATGCCCCCAGACAACGGAATAAACACCATTATCCACATAACGATGAAAGCTAGAATATGGCCAACCCTTAACAGACTCTACCCAACCGTGCTTAACAGGGTTCCAATGAATGTAATCAAAATGAACATTAAAATCGTCTTGATCAGTCAACAAATGCGCCCAAAACCGACGTTGCCATAAGCCACGCTCTCTACGTTTTGTCCGGCTTTGAGAAATAATTTCTCCCTTAGGTATGCCTCGAGAAAAATATCCTTTAAGCAGTTTCCAACGCCCAGAATAATCATCATCCCCATCGGGCAATGTCCAAATACAATGTAAATGATCCGGCATAATCACAACCGCATTTATATTAAATGGTTTTCGTTTTTTTACGTAGAGAAAAGCCTCACGTAACAAATCAACCTGCTCTACAAGCAAGAAATTATTCTGTCTATGAGCCAAATTAACAGTAAAAAACCAGCTAGCACCAGGCGTATAAATTCTGCGATATTGTGTCATGAATTACCGAGAATAATAGGATGAGCAGACATAGAAAGCGCATCGTTTGCTATTTAAAATTGATGCGCTTCGTTCCTCAGCACATCCTATGGTTCTATAGATATAGAATTCGGCTTCTTTCCGAACAGTCAAAGAATATTTCATGCATTACCAATAATTCGGCCTTTAACCTCTGGCCATGAAGAGCCAACATCTTGATCATCAAGAAAAGCCTGTAATCAAGAATCAAGTTCTAATTTCTGTTTTTCTGGCAACTCTATAGGAGTATCCTCTTCGATAATACTATCCCATAATTTTTCAGCCAAGACAATGCGCTCTGAAACCGAAAGTTCTTGTATTTTCATGCAATTAGCCCATCACTGGATATTTTGAAGACTAAATTATAGCAGTTATTGCAGTGATATAATTTTCTGTGATTTGAATACTTAACGTCAAATTACTTTTTCGTATCAGTTTTAGATCTTTTCCTAGTTCCCACGCGCCAGCGCCAAGTTAAATCACTCAAAACCAACTTCATCCAGAATTAATTACAGATGGCTTCCTTCTTCCCATACTTTATAAGTACGATCTCTTTTATGTGCTTTTTTATAAAAAGCCAACTGTTTTTAATACGCGTGTTGCACCCTACTCCATTAAAACCAACAATAATTGCTTTGCAGTCCAACTTTTAAAGCTACTTATTTCTTTTGCTAGATTGCCCGAGCGAGGAGGTATAGTCACTTCTGGTGTATGAGTTAAAAAGATAGCGGTGTATCCTGTTTCCTAGTTCCCGCCGCGTGGTAATTCAGCAGGAACGCGCCAGAATCAGGTTCAATCGAGCATTCTTTGACATGCATTTATTAATTGCCCAACTCACTATCGATAAATTATATTGGATTACAAAATCTGACTTCCCTCATACTCAAACGTTTAAACCTATCTTTTTTTAAGCCCCCCTATTTTCATTAATATTTCTACAGCTCAATACCAATAAATCAACCGACACTCTCATCAGTATTTTTCTTATTCCTTATAACGGCGGATTACTTCATCAAAACAGCAATATGCGTACTAACACTGTCAGCCAATGCATCCAGATTGTAACCACCTTCTAGAACAGAAATGATTTTACCCTCACAGCAACTATTGGCAATGCTGACGATTTCTTGGGTTAGCCATTGGTAGTCGTCCTGTGTTAACTGGATTGTTGATAATGGATCTTCTTTATGCGCATCAAAACCGGCTGAGAGTAATATTAAATCGGGGTTAAATTGCTTTAACGCGGGTAATATTTTATCACTGTATTTTTCTCGGAATTGTTGGCCTGTTTCACCCGATGCAAGTGGTACATTGACTATATTGCCTACGCCTGTTTCAGAGGGATTGCCAGTCCCTGGGTAATTGGGCATTTCATGACTGGATGCATAAAATACTTCTGCATTATTATAAAATGCTGCTTGTGTCCCATTACCATGATGTACATCAAAATCAACAATGGCTATGCGTTTAATTTTATATACTTTTCTTGCATATTCAGCAGCAATGGCAACATTATTAAATAAACAGAAGCCCATGGACTGTCTGGGTTCTGCGTGATGTCCCGGTGGACGGACGGCACAAAAGGCGTTATTGGCTTTGTTATTACAAATCTTATCAACCGCATCACAAACTGTACTCACTGCTAATAATGCTGCATGAGCTGAACCTTCAGATAACTGGGTATCTGGATCTAATGAAATATAGCAATCAGGTGGTACATCTTGCAACACCTTATCTAACATTTCCTGAGTGTGGACTAAACGTATTTGTTTAAGTATATCCTGACGTAATTGAGGGCTAATTCTGCTCAGCGAGTCAAATTCAACACCCTCAAGAGCGGCATTTATAGCCCTTAATCTATTGGGGCTTTCAGGATGACCTGATCCAGTATCATGTTGAAGAAAATCTTTATGGTAATAATAGAGAGTAGTCACTGAGTATGAAAATGCATTGATTTATTGTTTGCTTAAATC
>WTAG01000292.1 GCA_013139755.1 Methylomarinum sp.
CCTAAAGCAGACAGGGCGATTACCTGATGTCTTGATTGCCTGTGTAGGTGGCGGTTCAAATGCTATTGGTTTATTTCATCCTTTTATTGATGATGAGTCGGTTAAGATTTATGGCGTAGAAGCCGCGGGAGATGGTGTGGAGACAGGTCGTCACTCAGCCCCGCTTTGTGCTGGTAGACCGGGTGTCTTACACGGTAATAGAACTTATCTAATGGCTGATGATGATGGCGAGATTATAGAAACCCATTCAATTTCAGCGGGTCTTGATTATCCTGGTGTTGGCCCAGAGCATGCCTGGTTGAAAGATATAGGTAGAGTAGAGTATGTCAATATTACGGATGATGAAGCTTTGGGTGGTTTTTATGCTTTAACTAAACTGGAAGGGATTATCCCGGCACTTGAGTCCAGTCATGCTTTGGCCTATGCAATTAAACTGGCACCAACCATGGCTAAGGATAAGATTATTATTGTGAACTTGTCAGGACGTGGTGATAAAGATATGCATACCATCAGGATGAAAGAGGGGATTGAATTATGAGTCGTTTAAAAACTCGATTTGATGAGTTGGCTAAAGCAGGGCGTAAAGCACTGATTCCATTTATCACCGCAGGTGACCCTAATCCTGAATTTACCGTGCCGATGATGCATGCCATGGTGGAAGCAGGCGCTGACGTGATTGAGTTGGGGGTGCCTTTTTCTGATCCTATGGCGGATGGCCCTGTTATTCAAAGAGCTAGCGAACGTGCATTGGAATATCACACAGGATTAAGAAAAGTTTTAAGTTTAGCAACAGAATTTAGAAAAACTGATCAGAATACGCCAGTAGTTTTAATGGGGTATTTAAACCCAATTGAAATCATGGGCTATGAAGATTTTGCCAATGCAGCGCAACATGCAGAAATTGATGGCGTGTTGACGGTTGATTTACCACCAGAAGAAGCTGAAGAGTGTGTGGCATTATTAAAAGCCAGAGACATAGATCAGATTTTTTTACTTGCCCCTAATAGCCCTGTTGATAGAATTAAAAAAATGGATGCTGTAGGTAGTGGCTATCTTTATTATGTGTCTGTTAAAGGTGTAACAGGTGCAGGCCATTTAGATACTTCAGATGTTGAACGCAAACTGGCAGAAATTAAACAGCATACACAATTACCTGTAGGAGTTGGTTTTGGTGTTAAAAATGCAGAAACAGCAAAAACCATTGCAAATATGGCGGATGGCGTGGTTGTGGGAAGTGCTTTTATCAGTAAGATAGAAGAGAACCTTGATAACCCTGAAAAAGCTAAAACGGAAATAATTGAATTAATAAAATCCATGCGTCAAGCAATGGATAGTTAGGAATAGACTCGGAGTATGCAACAATGAATTGGTTTGAAAAATTAATCCCAACAACCATTAGAACAGAGTCGTCGTTAAAAAAAACAACGGTTCCTGAAGGTTTGTGGAATAAATGTCCTAGTTGTGATGCGATTTTATATAACGCAGAATTAGAGAAGAATTTTAATGTTTGCCCAAAATGCGAACATCACATGCGAATTTCAGGAAGAAAACGATTAGATATGTTTTTGGATGAAGAAGATCGTGTTGAAATAGGTGAAAGTTTAAAGGCAAATGACCCTTTAAAATTTAAAGACAGTAAGAAATATAAGGATCGCTTAAGTCAGGCTCAAAAATCCAGTAAAGAAAATGATGCTTTAGTGGTGATGCAAGGGACTTTAAATGGACAAGGTATTATTGCTGCAGCATTTGACTTTAGTTTTATGGGGGGGTCGATGGGCTCTGTCGTTGGAGAGAAATTTGTCCGCGGCATAAATAAAAGTTTAGAGTTAGGTGTGCCTTTTATCGTGTTTACTGCAAGTGGCGGTGCGCGTATGCAAGAGTCATTATTTTCTTTGTTTCAGATGACAAAAACCAGTGCTGCGCTAACTAAACTGGCAGAAGCGGGGCTTCCTTATATTTCATATATGACTGACCCAACAATGGGTGGTGTGTCAGCTAGTTTGGCTATGCTGGGTGATATTAATGTTGCAGAACCTAAGGCTTTGATTGGGTTTGCTGGGCCTCGTGTAATCGAGCAGACAGTAAGAGAAAAGTTACCTGAAGGTTTTCAGCGTAGTGAGTTTCTTCAAGAGCATGGCGCGATAGATCTGATTATTGATCGTCGCGAGATGAGAGAAAAAATAAGTAGTATTTTGTCTATGTTAATGTCTTCATATGTAAAAGTAGAAGCCACACAAGAAACTGGTTCTGAAGACGTTGTTTTAGCGGATGAAGAGACAATAGAAGATAGTGAACAAGACTAAATAGACTGAAATGGCGCGTTTTGAATCACTTTCAGATTGGCTGGATTGGCAAGAAGGTTTTCATCCGCGCTCAATCGATTTAGGGCTGGAAAGAGCATCTAATGTTTTTAAAGTGCTAAACCCTGAGGGAATTAAACCTCCGACTATTGTTGTTGCTGGTACAAATGGCAAAGGCTCGTGTATTGCTTTTTTAGAGGCTATCTATAGAGCGCAAGGGTATCGAGTGGGGGCTTATACTTCGCCTCATATCATAAAATATAACGAGCGTATTAGAATTGATGGTCAACCAGTCGCTGATGACATCATCTGTCAAGCATTTGAGAGAATAGATGCGGTTAGAAATGATGTTTCCTTAAGTTACTTTGAGTTTGGAACCTTAGCCGCGCTTGATATTTTTTGGCGATCTGATTTAGATATTCAATTATTGGAAGTAGGACTTGGTGGGCGCTTAGATGCGGTTAATATTAT
>WTAG01000455.1 GCA_013139755.1 Methylomarinum sp.
ATCACAGCGACGCCTTTTGTTTTTAAATCATTCGCAGTAATCATAGCGATACCCCATTTAAATAATGATATTAATCATACGCTTTATCGTATGCTTAATAAAGCAATCTTCCCTTCCAGATTGGCAATACACTTCTACTCCATAAATATTCCCATAGATGAGCAAATCACACATCTTCAAAAATATCAGCCATTGCAACAGACAATTCTAAACTGACAAAATCACACATCTCTTGAGCTTCTGTTACATGCAATAACCAATCATCATTCTCAGTACGTCTAAAACTCTCAACCCGTTGCGCCTTAATATCAATCAACACATATTCTTTAAGACTCGCAATCTGCCTATAAGCCGCAAACTTATCACCCCTGTCATAAGCCTCGCTAGAATCAGACAACACCTCAACTAACAACACAGGATTAGACAAATACTGCTCCGCCTTATGATCACTTTTATCACAAGACACCATCACATCCGGATAATAAAAAGCATCCACGCTCTCAACCCGTAACCTCATATCTGCAATATAAGCCTGACAAGGCTTGCCGCGTAAATGCTGCTTTAATAATGAAGCAACATTTAAACTCACCACAACATGCTCTCGTCTCGCACCACCCATCGCAAACACTTCACCGTTAATAAACTCATGCTTCTGTTCCTGCAAAGATTCCCATTCCAAAAAACCTTTAGCATCAAAACCCAATGATTCAGCCGTTTGCATACTGCCATACTCCAAATTATAAATCGTACCTAAACGAATAAAATATAGCACCCACACCATAAAACTGCCAACTATAAGCTGTAGAAGCGTTGGCGAGACTTTAAAACTAAAGACCAAGCACGAAATAAATTCGATGATAAGTTGAATTAGTAAGCCGTATCCCGTATGAAGCATCGCGTAATACGGGAATAATCGTGTAATTCTACAAACAAAACCGTAGGATGGGCAAAGCGTTCTTGCGTGCCCATCATCAATAACCACGATAAAGATGGGCACGGATAAAGCCCTTTGCACATCCTACATAATTTGTTTTAAACGAACGAGGATAAACATTGATCCAAAAGTGTGTCATATGCCACAGTTTTAAAGAAAAGTGCGTCATATGACACACTTTTTAAAACACAAAAAATCACACAAAAATAATTACCACTACAAAATCAAGGAGATAACTTTTTGGCACAGCGATTGCTTTAATACAGATATCTAGCAAGTTTGTTCGATTCAGGGATGAAAGAAGCGGGACGCTGAAAACTGAATGTATCGAACATGGGGGAAAGGGCTTCCCCCCCACTGCCAAAGGCTCTGATCAGCTTAAGGACAGTGACTGCGTTAGTACGCACTTAAACATAAACTAACGAAAGATGGGAGAAACCCTTACATGAAATATTATAACTACAAAGCTCGCCAAGCGGGTATGACTTTAATTGAATTGACTGTTGTATTATTGGTCTTGGTTGGTCTTGCAGGTCTATTAATTCCATATGTACAAGGATTTGTAGGCAAAACTCATGACTCAACTGGTGCAAGTAATATTCAATCCTTGAATAATGCAATCCAACGCTATGCAGTTGAACATTATGATAACTTTCCAGACAATATGGATTCTTTAGTTGAAGATGCAGCAGGTACACCGGCTATCTATACAAAGATGATGGATTCAATCATGCCTATGGGAGGAGCGGCAAATAGCTATTTTAGCTTATTGCCATTAGATACTGTTACTGCAAAACAGCTAACTAATGTTGGTATTAACAACTTAAAAAATATGGATCCTGCAACTGGCGATGCAACATTTGCCAATATTAATACAACTACTCCAGATGTAGGTGTTGCCGCAGCTGCCAATGTCCTTGCTCTACAAGACGGCGTTGCAATGACAACTGTATTAAGTAACTTAGCACACGTAATGGGTAAGCCTGTTGATACCACAGCTAACCACTATATCGTTTTAGGACTAGGTGATGACTCAACAATTGCAGGATCTACTGTAAGTGATGTACCAGTACATTTCTCTCAAAATGGTAATATGGGAGCAAATAATGCCTACAACCATTTTGTAGTCGTATTTGAAGTTCTAAAAACAGGTTGTTCTGATGGTGTTGCTGTCGATGCTGCTGCTTGCGATACAGCTGGTGGAACTTGGACTAATCCTGATAACCATAAAGCTAGATTTGTTGGTTCGGCAATGGCAATGGGTATGGGTAACTTTGAAGGCTTAGGTGGATCAATGATTCGCTACTATGAAAACACTGCACAAAACTAAATAATCAAGCAAGCAAGTAGCAAGTAGCCCGTATGAAACGATAGTGGAATACGGGATTTTGGCAAATAAACCGTTCCCCGGATTCCGCTGTCGCTGCATCCGGGCTACATAGGATTACAAATCAATTAGGCGTTTTCATAATCGCCTTACAAATTAACCGAACCGTAAGGAACCCCTCTCTTTTCTCGGTTCGGTTATGTCTAACAAGGATTAAAGACTAGCAAACAAGGAAAATGATTAAGGATGATATGAAGCAGGTAAGGATTACCTGCTTCTTCTATTCCAGCAGGCTTTTATTGAGAGTCTGGCGGAATAGGATTGAAAATCTATTAAAGGCGCAAGGTTAATCATCTTGCGCCTTTTTGTGTGTAAAGGTTTTATTAACTTTGTTGTTTTGTATTGGTTGACCTATGACACAGAGCACACGGGGTAGGCACAGAGGCCAGAGAGGTTCTCCTCTGTGTCCTCTGTGCCTACTCCGTGTTAAAAACATCACAACCACCACTTATTAGCCCTCTCCTGCTGGATACCTACATGGACAGATATTTGCTCTTGCAATATCTGCATTCACTACCTCCATGTAGATTATGTAGGTAAGTAGAGCAATGCATAAAGCCATGGATGGCTTGTAGTAGAACAACGCAGGAGCAGTTGTCGAGGAGCTATTGCCGAGAGGAGATTTAAAAAACGTTCTTAATCTTTTTAATGATTAAGAGCATAAGGTGAAAGAGATTTGTTTATTTCTCCTCTCCCAACCCTCCCCAGCAAGGGAGGGCTTTATATGATTTTTTATTAGGTTTTATGCAATTACCGAGCTTTAGCAAACGTCCAGCACATACGCTTTTATACATTACCGAGGTTAAAAGCTTTCGTATAGATACCGACCGTAAAGGTGTGATGAGCGGTGAGATTCAGGTGATTGATGTTTCTTGTGAGTCTGCCAGTGCCCTGCCCTTGGCTATTGATGGCATTATCAGCCAGTCTTCGGCTTTAGGTAAAACGGTGTGGATTCTTTATGCCCGTTTAAATACCCATCAATTAACCTTGCCTGCAATTCAAGTCGCCGGGGTTGAAGATGAAATTTTGCAACAAGCCTTACAGTTTGAGTATGAAGCCTTAACCGGTGACAGTTTAACTAATAGCCAACTGGCTTATCATTTTTTGGGCATTGCGGATGAAATGAGCAGTTACTGGATTAATATTTTAGCCAAAGAAACCTTTGAAAGCTTAAATAAAAAACTCAAAAAAGCCTCATGCAAATTAGGGGGCTTGACACACCCCGGCGGTTTTCCTGCGCTTATGTCAGGCACTGAAGATGCCAGTTGGCTAAGGGTTGAATGCTGGCCCAATACCGTATTTGCTTTAACAAGAAATCCTGAAGATGGTTTTAGCCTACAAATTTTCCCTAATGGTGAGGACTCTGGCTGGCAAGAACAAGTCGATCACTGGATGCTAGAGACTGGTAATGTCAATAAGTCTGAAGCGATTATGAATAATCAGCTGGAATATATCCCGCCTACGGATGAAAATTATCACTTAACTTTAGACGGCGCACTTGTTTTTTGGCTGGGGCAATGGGCGCAATACCTTATTACTGAAGAGTCCCCCGCTGTTCCGTTATTAAACAGCAAAACCAATATTAATATGGAGCTGGTTTACATGATAGGCGGCGGTGTTGCAGCTCTTATCTTGTGTGGTAGCCATGCCTTGTGGATGGTTTATCAAACTAATGAATATAGCTACCAGTTTGAACAATTAACCAAGGCCGATAAAGATTTAAAAAGTTATCGAGACGGATTAAATAAAAGCCGTGACAAACAAACAGACTTGCAAAAACAGGTTAATACCATCGGTGGCAATATTGATGTGATTCCGGCAGCTTTAACGGGACTGCAACAACGGCCTGCTCAGCTGTTACAACATTTAGCAATGGGTAGCCCTGATGATTTGGTGACAGAAGAATTTAAAGTTGAGAGCGATAAAATTATTGTCTCTGGCGTGGCTTTAGAAGCCAATTTAAGCAATAAGCTGGCGGGACATATAGAGCCAGAATTAGCAAAAGTGGGCTGGAAAGTTAATCCGCCGACTAAAAAAGAAATGGCGATATTTGAAAATGGCGGACCATGGAGTTTTGAGGTGGTGATTGAGGATTTGGGCTTAAAGGGGTTTGCTAAGGAGTGAGTTTTTTAGGACTCTCTGCAATTGTTCCTGCATTGCTCTACTTACCTACATAATCTACATGGAGGTAAGTAGAGCAATGCAGATATTGCAGGAGCAAATATCTGTCCATGTAGGCATCCTGCTGTGGAGGGCTATAGCTTAAAAACTTTTCCTGATTACCCACTCCGTCATTCCCGAGGTCTTTTATCGGGAATCCATCCTGAGGACTATAGATTCCTGCTAAGAGCACGCTGGAATGACGAGGTATGTAGTCGATGCTTTTAATGTGGCGGGGCGTTATGGGTAATCAGGAAACTTTTTGATTTATTAAAATAATTTATGACACCAGAAGAACAAAAAAGAGAACGGCTGTTAAAACGAGTACTCCCTGCGATGGCGATTACCATAATTTATTTTATTTTTATCAGTGGTATGTTGTCTGAAAAAATGACTAAAGCAGAAGAGGATTACCTGGGGCTTTTGCGTAAAGGCGTTTCAGCGGCTGCTGTACCAGGAGTTGTTAAGCAGCAAACTCAAGCGCGATCACAGATTAGTGCCTTGGAAAAACAACATGCTGAATACAAACAAAAGCTTAAAGATTTGGCGGGGTTTTTATCTAATACCACCCCATCTAATGAGTCTTCTACTTTGTTAGCTATGATTCTGGCTGATAATAATATTCGGGTTAAAAATGAACAGCGCGAAAGCTTTGCTGAAGATAATCTAAGCCCGGCACTGAAGGAAGTCTGGCAGTGGCTTAAGCCTACCCCCGACCCTAAAAACAAAGATCAAGCCAGTGATATTTTTGTTCAACATTTATCCTTGAGCGGTAGTTATCAGAATATGTATGTGGCAATGGCAACCATTGCTAAAGGTCAGTTAAAAGCAGTTCCTGTTTCTTTTAGCATGAATGCTGCCGCTGGTGAGAATAGTTCTACCGAGGATCTGGATTGGGAACTGCTGTTATGGATGTAAAACAATGAGCGCCTCTAAATCTGGATTTTCTCTTGCCAGTTGGAATAGTGCTGCACAAAAAACCAACGAGAACCGTGCTCACGAGCGCATTGAAACCAACAACCATGAAGCTACCATTTTTAGCGAAGGGGTTATTTCTTTAGCCTCTGATGTTGTTGATATGTCATCCAGTGGCGCTATGCTAGTCGCCAATCATCAAGCTAAAACCATTACAGAAGATGTAAAGCTTACCTTAACCATTCAGTCTGCCGGAAAGAAAGTAACCCACTATGCCGTTGTGCGCTGGGTTGACTCATCCAGTAGTGAAACACGGTTTGGGGTGGAATATATTGATCACGTTCGATTAGAACCCGGTAGTCACCAGCTGGATATTGAGCAAGTTAAAATAGACCCTTCATGTACCCTTCGTATTCCCGACAGCATTGCTGTTCGTCGAAAAATACTTCCTTTTTTAAATAAACAAGGCGTTATTCATGTTGCTTGCTGCAATGTAAAAAACATCAGCATGGTAACGGCGATTGAACGGATGATTAAAGCACCGATTGTGCTTTGGGATGTTGAGCAAGACAAGCTGGAAAAGGTGCTTAAACAGGTTTATGGCAACAGCCAGCCGGTTCCGGCTTTACCGGGAAAAGCAAATGATGAGCATAGTTCGGATGCGGTTGATTTAGGTGATAAATTACTTTATGCCGCTTATATTCGAGAAGCATCTGATATACATATCGACCCA
>WTAG01000564.1 GCA_013139755.1 Methylomarinum sp.
GAAATAGACCTAATCAGCCAAGACTTATAAAGCGCAGACCGAAGGGCTACTCATTAATGACAAAGCCAAGAAGTGAGTATGTAACTAATTGATATAGTTGGATTTAACACCACTGGTAGAGGTATTGCTGGCTGACCCCTTGATTTATTGGCTGACCCCATGATTTCTCGAGGCTAAATCACTTCAACTTGCGCTTACGGCCTGCTGGCTTGCGCCCATCGTGCTTAACATTTGGAGTTACCTCCGCCTGCCCGATGTTTACTATCTGGTGGTTGACCTACCTTGCCAGAGTGGAACTTTCACCCACTGGAATTATCGACCTTGCTCAGCCGCACACCCCTTGATTTCGTGTTGACCCCTGTTTCTGTGATTTCAATCTAACCTTATTCATTATATTTTTTACAAAGTACAATTTTTCACTCTCTAAAAATATTTTACATTCGAGGATCATTTGTGTTTTTCCACAATCAATAATGATTACTCCTTCCGAATATACCCTATTTTTATAAAAAATTCGGAAAAAGCCCAAATAATTGGTGCTATATAGGTAACAGCGATAGCAATTATTAGCAGAGCTGGCCCTGATGAAGAAGTATCCTTTCCAATAAAGGTAGTTATGTTGAAGCAAAAAAACCAGGTAGCTAGAGCAATGCAAAGGATTATTAGGTAGGCCAATAATCCTAAAACAGATAAAAAATATCCCGCCCCTTTTCTTACTCTAAGTTCATTTGTAATAAATATCTTATTAAACAGAACAATCGAACGACTAGTTGAAACATACATCATCCCTAAGAATAAACCTCCACTTATTATTAATACCAATATTGACATTCTACTTAATTTCCTCGAAATCTTTTATAACTGCCACAAGTTTATTCTGCACTCACCCACATTAAATATAACGTCGTATTTCAGTGGCGTGGAGCGAGGCACGAGCGGAGCGTCCGACTGAAAGCACCTTGTTGGACGAAGCCGCTATCGCGGAGAATAAGAGCAGGCTCCGTGCCATAAATTAAGGCGTTCCCTAGCCTCTTTATTAAAAAGAGACTACATTGACAGCTCCCAAACTAACAATAAGATTACGCTGCTATGACACCACCTATCGAATCAAAATACAACCATTATTACTCTTTACACTGGGTTTACAGGGTCAGGTCTTTCCATGCAACATCAACTGTAAAGTATTTATTATTCACGTGCTTCCATTAAATAATTCCTGACAGAAATATGTCATGGAAATACCCCAATTTTCCTGCAGCAACCTACCGTGCTTGAATTCAGACAAGTTTAACGTAGAGCGGAATAGCGGCAGCATTTTCCGCCATTTTCCAAAACTACAGGAAAGAATAAAGTCATTCACCATACAAGAGGAAAAGCAATTTCACGTCCTTATTAAAAACACATCATTACCTCGGAGCCTGTCGTATAGATCATGTCGGAAAACGCTATCGCTATTCCAACCTACGACCCATCACGGTTCCGCCTTACGTGTTGATGTTGTAATAACGATTCAATGAGCGCACCACTTCTTAATGATTTATCAAATAGCTCATTAGATAATTTATCTATACACGCCTTTTGCGCAATGGACTTCTCGTGTTCTTGAATTAAATTAGCCATGAATTCAGCCTCAGTTCCCTCACACTCCTCAGGAACAACAATGTACTGTGTAAAGTTCATGGCTCTGCTGAAATTCATAGATGTATCAGACAATATACTTCTACATTGGTCAATGATTCCCATTTCTTTTTCCACTAGCTCTTTTGGTAGGATAGGCATATTCAAGGCTAAGCATTCTGCATATTTGTTGAAAGCAGCGTTTGCCGATTTTTGATAGGGAGGCCAATGATCCTGGTGTAGCTTTCGATACACTTCATAGTCTGATAATTCTTCGTGCTCTCTGTCTTCAATTTGAAATTTGAAGTAGTTTGCAGCTTCCTCTATCCATACATTAGTGACATCTGTAAGTGCCTTTATTTTTTTAACAGCCAAATAGTGGTTCTGATTCAGAAGAAGAATATTATTTATCTTCATTTCTAGGAATTTAGACTGTTGGCTACCCAGCACTTCTAGCTGAGATTTAAAATGAGTGACCTCAATCTGAAGTTCCTTATTTAGGTTATTCTTTTTATGTTCAAGCTGCTCCATTAGCTGATTGTTTTTTTCAGCTAACTTAACAGCGACTTTAGCATCAACTTTCTTAAAAAACCACGACTGACCAAATTTCGCAACAACTGCCAACGTCAAACCAGACCCCACCAAGGCAGAAAATATTGATTTTAAAAATCCCAACATTTCGGGTGTCATGAAATCTCCACTGGATGGCTAACCATGAGTTAACCCTGAATAGGGTTGAACGACAAGTTATTAAATTTTCGGCAAGCGTCGAGTTTCATTTTCCGAGAATGTTAGCTGTTTTTTTCAACGATGCTTTGAAATGTATTCTGTCCTTTTTGCGATAAAGCGTACATTGTTTTACCTGATATTTCGAACTCATCAGCTAATTCATGAAGGATTAACCAATTAATTTTATCTTTAACAATATCTTTAGGTAATGCTGAATCTTTAGTTATTCCGCTAACAGTCCTGAAGGTGTATTTAGTTCCACCTATAGCTTTTATTACTGACTCTATTTCTTCACCGGAGATACCTATGGCTTTGATTTCTGTTTTAAAACCACCTAATTCAGCATGTCCAACATTCAACTCTTCATCTTGGGGTTCAGTGAATTTTGCTAATAAAGCTTTTTCTGCTTTACGTTTCATTGAGAAACCTTTCCAGCTAAAAGTTAGCTCTTCTAGTGAGTCCCTGAACAAAAACACAATTATTAAACACACAAAGGCCCATTGACCAATGAAACCCATTACTATTAGAAGAGATGACCCAAATATACCAATAGTAGTTAAGGAAATATTATTTTGTATTGCTTCTTTAATTTTAGCTGCATCCATATTACTTTTGCCTATTGCTCTCATGTTAAAGTTTGTTGGGGTAAAAGTACCATTTATTAATATTGAGTAGTATTCTTAGTAACAGTCAGGCTTAAGGTTTCTACGTCAGACTTAGCAACAATCAAAACTCCAAAGCGTGGCAGTACGTCAGCCTTCCAATTTCCAAGAATCAACCTAGCAGTAATCAGAACTGCTTTTGCTCTTTCGCTTTAAAGAAGTACAGCGTTTAGTCTCGGCTTGAAAAGCGAGACGATAACAAGTTATTCTCTCAGGGCTGATTATCTTACACTCTACCGCTAGCCATCTGTCAATAAAAAGCTTTAAGCCCAGTAACTCTAAACCAGATAACATGTATTTATTACAAGATTATCGGGTATGAATAATATTCAACATCCAGATTTTTACCGAATTTAAAAATTATAGGGTCCTTATGGCAGCAGTTAATCAATAATCAATATCTACTCAAATAACTCAGAATGGCTACCACATCTTTCAAGCCGCAACACATCTTCAGTTACTTCATAAATTAATAAAAAATTTGGTTGAATATGGCATTCCCATTTTGGCTTCCAATTTCCTGATAAACAGTGGGGAAGATAATCTTCTGATAAAACGCCTTTAATCGCCAATGTTTCGATAGCTGATAATAATTTATCTGTATTTTGTCTTGGAT
>WTAG01000306.1 GCA_013139755.1 Methylomarinum sp.
CTTTGCAAAACGATTTTACATGCTGTTAGTGATTACTGAATTAAGTATTAAAGTCTTGGTCTTTTCAATAGCTTGTTCTGTATAAGGTATAGCGTCATATTTACCCCAGACAGGTGCAGGCCAGGCAATATCATTTTTATAACGTACGATATGATGAATATGCAGTTGAGGAACCATGTTGCCAATAGCCGCAATATTCATTTTGTCTGCTTTATATATTTCAGCCAGGTTCTTGGCAAGAAAGCTTGATTCTTGCTGTAATTGCTGTTGTTCTTGTTCTGATAATTGATAGATTTCACTAATATCCTTTCTTTCAGGAACCAATACAAACCACGGGTATTGACTGTCGTTAATTAATAAAAGCCTAGATAAATTGAACCGCCCGAGTTCGATGCTATCTTGTTTAAGGCGAGGATGTAGTTGGAAAGTCATAGTTGTTTGTGTTGTACTTAAAGTTACTAACTATAAATAATAATAATAAAAAAGCCAAGATCTTATGAATGCTGCCACTATTGCTGCTCAACCAGCACAACCAGAAAACAAATTAGCCGTCTCTTTTAAGTTAATACTCGGCTTGTACTCAATAATGCCGCTTTGTTTTTTAGTCTATTTGGCAGATGAATTCCTTTGGGGAAACTATTTGCAATCGGTTTTACCGAGTAGTCCCACTCATTTTTTACTATTTCAGATTTTATTCGGTACGCCTCACATTATCGCCAGCGCTATACTATTAAGCAGTAATACAGAATATCTACAGTTTTTTAAGTTAAAACTGATAGTGATGACAGTGTTGATTATTATGGTGTTTGGCGTAGGGAGTTTATTTATCCCTTATAAGGTGTTGTACATCGCTACTGCATGCTGGACTGTTTATCATGTGTTTAAGCAACAACATGGAATAGGTAAAGGGGTTTGTCGCTTGCCGAAGTGGGCTTTTTACTGGTTGTTGTGGCTAAGTGTCAGTGCAGGTATTTTTATTTATATGGGAATATTTCTAAAAGACAGCTTAGAACCTGTACATGTTGACTGGATAAAACTTATCTCGGCTGTATTAACTGTAGGGTTGGTTTTAAGCTCAATCTTATGCCAAAGATATGTTTCAACACGATTTGGAAAATACTTTTTGTGGTCAAATACACTGCTGATAGTGAGTAGTTTTTATTTCTATATACAGCAGTATTATTTTCTGGCGATATTGGTTCCACGCCTGGTGCATGATGCAACAGCCTATGTTTTTTATGTAGCACATGATTACAACAAGCATCATGATATGCCGCAAAATAGAATCTACCAATATGCCAAAAAATGTAATCTACATGTCTTTTTAGTATTGCCTATATTGTCTTTTTCTTTGACTTATCTGTTACAAGCTTATGGTGATGATTTGGTTAATCTCATCACCCAATTCTTTTTTAGCACAGAAATCTACAAAGCCATAACCTTGGGGTTAATAGGCTACTTGTCCTTAATGCACTATTATATGGAAGCCTTCACCTGGCAGGCAGGTTCACCATTAAGACGCTATATTCGGTTTTCAAAATAGAGCTGATAATTATAGTAGCATGACAAAAAACGGTATGATTTAACCGCCTTTGTTCAAAGCAAAAATAATTAGATAAAAATAACTGCGACGGAATTTTCTTAAACATACGTTAATATACTTTGACCGGTAAAATGATTAGGTTGTTTAAGGATATTTCTATACCATGAGGCTGTTTTTTTCTTTAATTTTTCTGGGTTTGTTAGTCTCTTGTGGCGTCATTCCAGATTATCGATCCCCAGCACCAGAAATTATCTCACCACAGGCATGGAATAGTGCCGGTAACCATGCAGATACAGAGCCACAACCCTGGCTGGCCCAATTTAATAGCCCTCAATTAAACGCTTTGATTAATGAAGCACTACGGCATAACTATGATCTTAAAGCCGCAGCGGCGCGTGTTTCTATGGCCAGAGCCATGGCGCGTATAAATGGTGCTGAGCGATTGCCACAATTTTCTGCGGGTGTAAAAGGTTCACGTTCACAGCGCAATTCAACCAGCGGTTTCAGCATTAGTAATCCGCGCAGTAATAGTTTTGGGGTGGATTTTACTTTGAGCTGGGAACTGGATGTCTGGGGAAAATTGCAGAATCGATCAGAGGCGGCGGAATATGATTTTGCCGCTGCTGAATTGGATTATAAAGCGGCTCGATTATCATTAGCGGCGGGAGTCGCTTCGTCATGGTTCAAAGTCATTGAGGCCAGTCAGCAATTGCAGCTGGCTGAAAAAAAGGTACGGACTTTTACCGAAACAGTCGAGATTATTCATGACGGCTATGTCAGTGGTATCTTCAGCGCTCTGGATCTGCGTTTGGCAAGAGCCAATGTGGCTGCAGCAAAAAGCCAGAAGGATGCTGGACGCATTGATTTGGATCGGGCCGTGCGTAGTCTGGAAATATTGTTGGGTCGTTATCCCGATGCCGGACTGGTTGTAGAATATCAACTGCCCAAATTAAAACAGGGGCTAACGACTGGTTTGCCCAGTACCTTGTTGCAGAGAAGACCGGATATTGTAACGGCTGAAAAAAAACTAATTGCAGCGGACCAACGTTTTACCGCCGCCTGGAAAAACCTTTTACCAAGCATTAGTTTCTCTGCCAGTGGCGGTACCAATGCCGCTCAACTAGCCGACATACTCAATTACAATACCTTGATATGGAATATCCTCGGCAATCTGACCCAGCCGGTTTTTCAAGGTGGACGGCTGATTGCAGAAAAAGATCAGGCAGATGCACAAACGCTGGAAGCCGCAGCCAATTACGCACAAACGATATTACAGGCCTATTTTGAAGTTGAAACGGCATTAACTGCAGAACGATTATTAAATACCCAACAGCAGGCCTTGCAAATAGCTACTGAGGAGTCGATGGAGGCAGAGCAGTTGGCACTGGAAGAATATAGCTCTGGCCTGGTTGAAATGATTACTTTGCTGGAAGCGCAGCGACGTTCTTATGATGCGCAAAGTGCTTTGTTGCAAATATCCAGTCAGCGTCTGTTAAATCGTATTGCCTTGTACCTGGCACTGGGCGGTGACCTTAAAAGCGAATTCATAATGCCAGAACCAGAAAATAAATCATTTTTCTTCAGCCTGTTGAACTGAGTAAGGACTGCTACGTGACCCGTTTAAAAATTATCCTGCCTGTTATTGTGATGGTATTGGCTATAGCCATAAGTTATGGCTTTATAAAAAGTAAGAATAAACCCCATCACCGACAAAAATCACCTTCTGTTACCTCGGTTGAAGTGATTCAACTGGTGAAAAGCAATTTTCAGGTGTGGGTGAATTCTCAGGGTACGGTTACGCCACGTACCGAAAGCACACTGATTCCGGAAGTTTCCGGGCGCATCATTACTATTTCACCGTTCTTTCGTGAAGGGGCATTTTTTGAGGCAGGTCAGACCTTATTACAGATTGACCCGAGTAATTACCGGATTGCTGTAACAGTGGCGCAAAGTAAAGTGGCGGAAATGAAGCTGATGTTAGCCGAGGAACAGGCAAAATCGCAACAGGCGAAAAAAAACTGGCATCGGCTGGGACAAGGCGGTGAGCCCTCTGAACTGGTTTTGCGTAAACCTCAACTGGCGGGAGCCAGAGCAGCGCTTGCAGCAGCTGAAGCGGCATTGCAACAGGTCAGACTTGATTTGCAAAGAACCCGCATTAGTGCACCTTATGCTGGCCGGGTACTGGATCAGCAGGTAGATATTGGTCAGTATGTATCCCCAGGGTCCGTGCTGGCGAAAATCTATGCCGTCGATTATGCTGAAATCCGGCTGCCGCTCAGTGATAAACAACTGCAATTTATTGATGTGCCTGAATTATATCGTGGGCAGGATCAGCAAACCTTAGATATGCCAGAAGTGATTTTAAGCACTGCGATGGGGACACAACATTATCAGTGGCAAGGGCATATAGTCCGTGCCGAGGGCGCCTATGATACGCGTAGTCGCAGATTGTCATTGGTGGCACAGGTGGATGATCCTTATGCCAAAAGAGCAGAAAACCAGCCGCCGTTGAAAGTGGGACAGTTTGTTGAAGCAAGGATCAAGGGTAAACAGTTGCAACAGGTATTTGTGGTACCTCGTTCAGCCATCAGGGATCATTCGCAATTGATGATTGTTGATGAGAAAAGTCGCTTAAATCTGCGGCCAATTAATATTATCTGGAGCGATGCTGAACATATTGTCATCCGCCAGGGCTTAAAGGCAGGTGAATGGCTGTGTATTACCCCAATACAATATGCAGTTAACGGTTTGCAGGTGAAAGCGCTAAATAAAGGTAAAGCCATTTTTGCTGATAAAGGAGTAATCAGGCAATGATACGCTGGTTTACATACAATGATGTTGCGGCTAATTTACTGATGTTGCTGATTATTCTGGCTGGCTTATACGCACTGCCAACGATTCCCATGGAAGTGCTGCCACGATATGAGTCAGATGTTATCAATATCCGGATTGCCAACCCCGGCGCCACACCCGAGGAAATGGAACGGGATGTGGTGATGCGAGTTGAAGAAGCCATTCATGATCTGGAAGGGATTAAGGAAATTATTTCTACCGCAGTAGAGGGGACTTCAACCGTTGATGTGGAAGTCGCCAGAGGCTATCAAGCCCGTGAACTGATGGATGACTTAAAAGCCAGGATTGATGCAATCAATCATTTTCCTGAAGACATTGAACGTCCTGACCTTAAGGTTGCACAGCGCAATCATGATGTTATCAGCGTGGTGCTCTCAGCCGACATGAGTGAAGCTGATTTACGCAGGCTGGGTGAAAAAGTACGAGATGATATTGCCGCATTGAATGGAATTTCCCAGGTGGAACTGACGGGCGTACGTCCTTATGAAATTGCCATCGAAGTTTCTGAACAGCAGTTGCAGCGTTATGGCCTGACCTTTGAGGAAATTGCTCGCGCTATTAACCGCAGTTCCTTAAATGTATCGACGGGTACCATTAAAAGTAAGGGCGGTGATATTCTGTTGTCATCCAGAGGCCAGGCTTATAGTCAGGAGGATTTTGAAAAAATCGTCATCCGCAGTGCGGAACACGGTATACGCCTGGTTTTAGGTGATATCGCCACAGTGACCGATGGTTTTATGGAAGGCAATCTGGCTTCAGTTTATCAGGGCAAAGCCGCGGTGATGATTGATATTACCCGCGTGGGTAATGAAAATGCCATCGCTATCGCCGATGCAGTGAAACAGTATATTAATCAGGCTCAACAAGGTCTTCCAGCCAATATCGAAATCAGTTATTGGCGAGATCGTTCAAAGATTATTAAGGGCCGTATCAATACCTTATTGAAAAGTGCATGTCAGGGCGGCATTCTGGTGTTTTTGCTGTTAACGATTTTTTTAAGATTGTCAGTGGCGCTATGGGTATGTGTGGGTATCCCCGTGAGTTTTTTGGGCGTATTGGCAATAATGCCGTTACTGGGCGTGACAATTAACGTCAATACTGTATTTGCCTTTATTATGGTACTGGGCGTAGTGGTTGATGATGCCATTGTGACCGGGGAAAACATATACCGGCATCTACAGCAACAAGTGGGTGACAGTGTAGAAGCCACCATTGCAGGTGTTAAAGAGGTCGCAGCCCCCGTGACTTTTGGCGTGTTGACCACCGTTGTTGCTTTTGTACCCATGCTGAGCATAGAAGGCAGACGCGGACAAATGTTTGCTTTTATTGCACTGATAGTGATACCCGCGCTGCTGTTTTCGTTGCTGGAAACCAAGTTCATACTACCCGCTCATTTGAAACATTGTCAGCCGATTAATCGTTCATCAGCGAATAACTGGCTGGAAAAACTACAAAATGTGTGTGGTGACCAGTTGGCTCATTTTATAACGGTATATTATCGGCCGTTTATGGTGCTGGCAGTTAAGCAACGTTATTTCACAGGAGCTGTATTTTTTGGTACTAGTCTGATTATTCTCAGTCTGGTCATAGGAGGGCATATCGGTTTTACATTCTTTCCTCGTATTGAAAGCGAAGTAGCACGTGCCAAGTTGACTATGCCAGTTGGTACTCCTTATGAATTAACGGACCGTTATACCCGGCAGATTGCCAACGCAGCACAAACGCTGCAACAACGCTATATCAATGAAGTAGATGGTAAAAGTATCATCAAAGCGGTGTATTCGGTAACCGGTCAGTCAGATCGTGGTGGTAATCCTCAACCCCAGGAAGGCCGGGTGATGTTTGAGGTTGAGCCACCGGAAAGTCGGGTTCCCAATATTCCAGTATCCCGGCTGGTTAGAGAATGGCGAGAACAAATTGGCACTATTCCCGGAGTGGAGGATTTAAACTTTCGGGCTGAAATAGGCCATGGCGGAAGCCCCGTTGATATTCAGCTCAAGTCGAATGATTTGCAACAACTGGAGGGTTTTGCCAAGGAAATTAAGATACGGTTGCTTAATTTTTCTGAAGTTTTTGATGTAAATGATAATTTCGAAGGCGGTAAGCAAGAGTTACGTTTAAATATTAAACCGCGGGCTGAGTTTCTGGGGTTAACGCTATCAGATCTGAGCAGACAAGTACGCCAGGCATTTTATGGACTGGAAGTGCAACGCATACAACGAAATCGTGAAGAATTGAAGGTAATGTTACGTTACCCATTATCGGATCGGCTTTCGCTTGATAATCTGGAAAGCATGTATATACGTACACCAGAGGGTATTGAAGTGCCTTTTGCTGATGTTGCAGAATTACAGCCAGTGCATGGTTCGGCAGTGATCAGGCGTATCGATCGTAACCGGGCATTTAATATTACGGCTGATATTAATAAACGCAAAGGTAATATCAATGCCATCAGGCATGAAATAAACGGCTTTTTACAGCAACTTTCTAGCAATTATCCAGATGTGCGATACAGTTTTGCCGGTGAAGCTAAAGAGCAAGATGAATCCTTTTCCAGTCTAGTGCTTGGTATGGTGTTCATGTTAGTCGTAGTTTATGCATTGCTGGCAATTCCTTTTGCTTCATATACGCAACCATTTATTGTCATGTCGGTCATTCCTTTCGGACTGATTGGTGCGGTTTTAGGGCATTTGATTATGGGCATGAATCTAACCATGAATAGTGTGTTGGGAATGCTGGCATTGTCCGGTGTGGTGGTGAATGACAGTCTGGTATTGATAGACCGCTACAACCAGTTAAGAAAAAAAGGAGAATCCGTTGAGAAAGCCATTATCAATGCAGGTTGCAGTCGTTTTAGAGCAATTTTGCTGACGTCTTTGACCACCTTTGTTGGTTTGGTACCGCTGATTTTTGAGCAGGCCACGCAAGCGCAGTTTTTAATTCCTATGGCGGTATCTCTAGGGTTTGGCATTCTTTTTACTACCATTATTACGCTTGTTTTGGTACCTGCCTTGTGTGTAATTTTAGAAGACGTTCATCATAGTCTGAAAAAATCAGTACTGTCGTGACGGTTTTGTTTGCCTATTCCGTTATAACTGTAACAGCGCTGATTTTATTAATTGAATTGGAGAAAGATCATGAAAAAATTATACCTATCACTCATCTTATTGTCTCTTGTCTATACCCAAGCAGTATCCGCACAACAGGATAACAGGCAAAAAGGCCCTAAATCGCATCATTTTCTTAAAATGTTTGATACTAACGCTGACGGCATAGTTACTGAAGCAGAATTCAATACCGGCATGCAAGAAAGATATCAGAACATGGATGTGGATCGCAATGGTATCGTTAGTATGGACGAGTTTAAACAGTATTCAGCAAAGCGCCATAAAAACTGGCAGCAGAAAAAGCACGGCAAAATGGAT
>WTAG01000251.1 GCA_013139755.1 Methylomarinum sp.
AAAGATGACGAATGGGATGATATTATCAATACCAACTTAACCTCTATTTTTCGCATGAGTAAGGCTGTGTTGCGAGGCATGATGAAGGCAAAAACTGGTAGAATTATTAATATTTCTTCAGTTGTTGGTGCTACAGGTAATGCAGGTCAAACAAATTATGCGGCATCTAAAGCAGGCATGGTTGGATTTGCAAAATCTATGGCTAAAGAAGTTGGTTCACGTAATATAACCGTCAATACTGTTGCTCCAGGTTTTATTGATACCGATATGACTAAAGAGTTAGCAGGTGAGCATAAAAATGCACTTTTGGGTTCAATTGCATTAGGTAGATTAGGTGATCCAAAAGAAATTGCCCATGCCGTTTCATTTTTGGCATCTGATGGCGCATCTTATGTGACAGGCGAAACAATTCACGTTAATGGTGGCATGTTTATGTCATAGTGTTGTGAGATTGTTGTAATATAAAGTATAATTCCACTCGGTCGTCTGGGGTAGCCAGAGACAGAACTTCTAATAAATATTAATAAAAAACAGTAAGTGTCTTTAAAAGACCACTTTCTTTGTCGAGGATAATAAAAATGAGTAACATTGAAGAACGCGTAAAAAAGATTGTTGCAGAACAGTTAGGTGTTAAAGATGATATAGCTAACGACGCATCTTTTGTTGATGATCTTGGTGCTGATTCTTTAGATACAGTAGAGCTTGTCATGGCGCTTGAAGAAGAATTTGAATGTGAAATTCCAGACGAAGAAGCTGAAAAAATTACGACAGTTCAGCTAGCGATTGATTATATTAATACAAATCTATAATTGATTGATGTTCTAGTGGATGTGTTCTCATCCACTAGAACAAAATTCTAATAGTTTTAGTCTCTCCCTTCCCCCAATATTTTATATTTTTCTAACGGGTCATTACTTTGAGTACACGTCGAGTTGTCATCACTGGTTTAGGTGCAGTTACGCCTTTAGCCAATAATGTTGCAGATACCTGGGATGGTATTATTAACGGCAAAAGTGGTATCAGTCCAATTGATTCATTTGATATTTCACCTTTTGCAACCACATTTGGTGGTGTTATTAGGAATTTTGATGTCACTGAATATATTCCAGCCAAAGATGCAAAAAGAATGGATGGTTTCATTCAATATGGTATAGCCGCTGGCTGTCAAGCGATTGAAGATTCTGGTTTAGAAGTAACTGAAGATAATGCTGAACGTATTGGTGTTGCAATAGGGGCGGGCATTGGTGGTGTAACAGGCATTGAAGAATGTTATGCAACTTATGAAAAAAGTGGGCCACGTAGAATATCTCCATTTTTTGTTCCAGGTAATATTATCAATATGATTTCAGGGAACCTTTCCATTAAATATGGTTTAAAGGGACCCAATTTTGCTATTGTGACAGCCTGTACAACAGGGACTCATAATATTGGTGATGCCGCACGGTTAATTAAATACGGTGATGCTGATGTGATGGTTGCTGGTGGTGCGGAGCGTTGTACAACATCGCCAACTGCAATGGGTGGATTTTCATCTGCTAAAGCCTTGTCACGTAGAAATGATGATCCTCAAGCGGCAAGTCGCCCTTGGGATAAAGATCGTGATGGCTTTGTATTGAGTGATGGTTCGGGTGTTGTGGTTCTTGAAGAACTAGAACATGCCAAAGCACGTGGTGCTAAAATTTATGCTGAAGTTGTTGGTTATGGTATGAGTGGTGATGCATATCATATGACGACACCTTCGGTTGGTGGTGAAGGCGCAGCACGTTGCATGAAAAATGCATTGCGTGATGCAGGTTTAAATGCGGATCAAGTGGATTATATTAATGCACATGGTACCTCGACACCTGCTGGTGATTTAGGTGAAACTCAAGCAATGAAAGCTGCATTAGGTGATCATGCTTACAATGTTGCTGTTAGTTCAACTAAATCAATGATTGGTCATTTATTAGGGGCTGCCGGTGGTATTGAAGCGGTTTTATCTGCCTTAACAATTAAAAATCAAATTGCACCACCTACAATTAATTTGGAAACACCTGACCCAGAATGTGATCTGGATTATGTGCCTAACACAGCAAGAGAAATGAAAATTGATGTGGCTGTTTCCAATTCATTTGGCTTTGGTGGAACTAACGGTACATTAGTTTTTAAGCGTTACGAATAACACGATATCAAAGTGTTTGCATATGTACCTACTCAATGGTGAAAGTAAACACTGCATAGAATTTTCAGATCGGGGGTTTCAATATGGCGATGGTTTATTTGAAACCATTGAAATAGTAAATGAAATCCCTGTCTTTTTAAATCAGCATTTACAGCGCCTTAATACAGGCTGCCAAAGATTGTTGATACCTACACCTGACATTACAACACTCAAAAAAGAAGCTTTTCAGCTTTCTCAAAGCTCTAAACACGCTGTTTTGAAATTGATGGTCACCCGTGGTTCTGGGGGACGTGGTTATCGTCAGCCCGATGATATAAAAACAACACGCCTTTTTTCTCTCCATCCTTATCCCGATTATCCCGAAAGTTTTAAAGAGCAGGGGATAAATACTCGATTTTGTCATGCGCGTTTGGGATTAAACCCAAGTCTTGCTGGAATTAAGCATATGAATCGTCTAGAGCAAGTCCTTGCTCGTGCAGAATGGGATACCTCAGAGATTCAAGAAGGCTTAATGCTGGATATTAATGGCCAGGTGATTGAGGGTACTATGAGTAATGTTTTTCTGGTTAAAGATAATTGCTTATTTACGCCAGAAATTACTCAGTGTGGTGTTAAAGGGATTTTAAGGGATATTATCATTCAGTTAGCAAATACACATCAAATTCCGGTCGTTGAAAAAACAATCAGTATAGATGAGGTTTATAGTGCTGATGAACTGTTTGTAAGTAATTCAATTATTGGTATCTGGCCAGTTAAACAAATAGAAGACAAACACTATAAGGTCGGCTTATTAACCCGTAAATTACAGGCGATGTTTTTAGATTTTAAACAACAGGAAATTTATGATAGCTAAGGTTACGGCTGTTTTCTTATTATTGGTGAGTATCACTTTAGTTTGGTTGTGGAATGAATATAATATTGCACTCACAGCACCCGTTGTGCTTGAACAATCACATATCATAGAGATAAAAAAAGGCGATAGTTTTAATCGTATTACTAATAAGTTACTTGATCAGCAGATTGCGATTAAGCCTGTCTGGTTTAAGTTAATGGCTTATAAAAATAAAGTCACTAATAAGCTTAAAGCGGGTGAGTACGAGTTAAAGGCAGGGCTTAGTATGCCGGAAGTCTTAGCCGTATTCGTTGAAGGTAAAGCACGACAATACTCTATTACTTTTCCCGAAGGCTGGAGTTTTAAACAAATATTGGAAGCGATTCAAAATAATCCTCATATTGATAAAACGTTTGAGTCTACTGATTATCAAAGCATTATGACTGAACTAGATGTTAGCGATAAACATCCCGAAGGTTTGTTTTTTCCTGACACTTATTTTTTTGATAAAAACACCACAGATATTGCGTTGTTAAAAACAGCTTATAATAAAATGCAGCTGGTTTTAAACAAGGAATGGAGTAATAAGGAAGCTGACTTACCTTTAAATAGTGCTTATCAAGCGTTGATTTTGGCGTCTATTGTTGAAAAAGAAACGGGAGCAGCTGTCGAGCGTCCACAAATTGCAGGGGTTTTTACTCGCAGACTTAAAAAAGGTATGTTGCTACAAACTGATCCTACCGTCATTTATGGCATGGGTGACAGCTATAAAGGTAATATTAGATATAAAGATTTAAGACATCCTACGCCTTATAATACCTATGTTATTAAAGGCTTGCCTCCCACGCCTATTGCTATGCCTGGTGAAGAAGCTATTCGAGCGGTGTTACATCCGGCAAAAGGAAAATCACTGTATTTTGTTGCAAGAGGTGATGGTAGTCATGTATTTTCGTCTACCTTAAGAGCGGATAATAATGCGGTTAATAAATATCAGAGAAAGCGATGAAACAAGGGTTATTTATTACTCTAGAAGGTGGCGAGGGTGTTGGGAAGTCAACTAACCTGGCTTTTATTCAGCAGTTACTAGAAGATGCAGGTAAAACGGTTGTTGTTACACGAGAGCCAGGGGGAACTGATTTTGCTGAAGAAATACGTCAATTATTATTAGTGAATAGAGATGAGTTGGTGGCTGACTCAACCGAGTTATTATTAATGTTTGCAGCCAGAGCACAACATATACATCATGTGATCAACCCCGCTTTAGCACAGGGGCATTGGGTGTTATGTGACCGTTTTACCTCTACCACCGCATTGATACGCATAAGTGCTATCGGTAAAACGGTCACATAACACCCAAT
>WTAG01000699.1 GCA_013139755.1 Methylomarinum sp.
CTTATCAGCTACTTCTGAAACTTTAGGCTCATACTCTGGAATAATCCCGCGTAGTAAGGTACCACTGACGCGTCTATCAGCATTAATCATTACTTGTCCTCGCACAAAAGGAGCAGAACCTTCAACATGCGCAGTGCCTTTAAGTCTTTGCTCTAATTGTTGCCAATCATCTAACCGACCACCTCTGCCTGTAATAGTTGTATGGGATGTCATACCCAAAATACGTTCGCGCAGCTCTGATTCAAAGCCGTTCATCACAGATAACACAGCAATCAAAGCCGTTACCCCTAAAGCGATACCTAAAACTGAGGTTAGAGTAATGAATGAAATAAACTGCGTTCGTCGTTTTGCACGCGTATAGCGCATGCCGATATAAATAATTAGAGGCTTAAACATAGTGTTTTATTGATTTTTCTTACATTGAGAACAAAAACCATACAGATATAAACTATGATCCGTTAATTCATAACCTAATTTTTCTGCAATATCGAGTTGACGTTTTTCTATAACAGCATCAGTAAACTCATCAACCTTCCCACATTTCATACAGACAATATGATCATGATGCGTTCCTTTATTCAGCTCAAAAACTGAATTCCCCCCTTCAAAATGATGTCTTGTTACTAAGCCTGCTGCTTCAAACTGAGTTAAAACCCGATAAACAGTTGCTAAGCCAATTTCCTCATCTTCACTCAGTAAAATTTTATAGACTTTCTCTGCAGACAAGTGACGCTGATCTGTCTGTTTTTCTAAAATCTCTAAAATCTTAACACGAGGCAAGGTGACTTTCAGTCCCACACTTCTTAAATCATTACTTTCCAAGAGCAACTCTCCATATCAACTGCAAAAATACATAAGAATATGCTAATTGTATCTTTTTTTATAAAAACACGTAGATACTTTTATAGGATTATCTTTTAACATACGGTATGATTTTCTTTATACATCAACGTTCCGCCATTTTCAGCCCAAAGAGTACATGAGAAAATCCGTTTATACCCTAGCGTTATTATCGAGCACCCTATTTACTGGTTGTTCAAGCGTTCTTAACAATCTGCCCGGCGTTTACTCTTTGGACATACAACAAGGAAACATTATCAATCAGGAAATGATTGACCAACTCAGACCCAACATGACTAAACGCCAGGTTTTATACATCATGGGCTCATCTATGCTGATTGATGTTTTCCATCAAAAACGCTGGGATTACCTTTATTCTGAACAGCCAGGTGGTGAAGCCAGAAAACAAAAACGTCTATCTTTATTTTTTAATGGTGATAAGTTAATCGGCGTGCAAGGTGATTTTAGACCCAGTATCTTACCGGTCATCCGCGAGTCTAATGAAACAACTGTTGACGTACCAGCGCGTAATTTAGATAAAACCTTATGGGAAAAAATATCGGGATTTTTTAACGATGAAGCCCCTATAAAAGTGCAAGAAATACAAACAGAAAAAACAATCGACAAAAAAACAGAAGAAGAAACGCCTAGCGAAGAAATTTCTACAAAGCCATTAGAAGAAGCAAAACCACAAGCACTTGAAGAAATAGAAAATTAACAGCCTTAAACAGAGGTAGAGCGGACTTCAGTCCGCAATACTTTAATCTTAAACTTTAACAGCCCTATTCCGCCGAGCATCCATAGGATTCTGCAACAAAGGCCGATAAATCTCCACTCGATCACCCTTTGTCACAACAGCGTCTAATTTACAGACCTTTCCATAAATTCCAACAGGCATTATTGTTAAATCAATTTCAGCACATTGATCTAAAATCCCTGATTTCTCAATCACCTGCTGCACAGAAGTCCCCTCAACAAATTGAACAGAGAGACTCAATTGTTTTTCAGGCGTAGCAAACACCACTTCAACGCACTTATCCATAAATTTGTTTAGCCCGTTCAGTAAAAGAACTCACCATGGTATTACAAATCTGATTAAAAACAGTACCAAAGGCCAAGCTGGCAAATTTACCCTGCATTTCAAATTCTAAATCCAAAGAGATTTTACTAGCATCTTCACGTAAAGGCATAAACGTCCAAACACCATCTAAAGATGAAAATGGACCATCTAATAAAGTCATAAATAACTTTTCCTTACCTTCTATACGATTACGTGTTGCAAAAGACTTATTAAACCCCGCTTTAGAGATTTGTACCTCAGCCTCGACAATATCACCTTCTCTTTTTAAGATACGACTGCCACTACACCATGGTAAAAATTCAGGATACGCTTCAATGTCATTTACTATCTCAAACATTTGCTGCGCTGAAAATTTAACCAAAGCACTTTTTTGTACTATCGTCATACTCAGAATATCCCTAGCACATGTAGAAACACGATAAATACAGCCGCAGGTGCAACATAAGTAATAAGGAATTTCCATTGATTAAATTGCTTCTCAGGTAAATCAAGCTCTTCTGCAACATGCTTTTTATACATAATCCAACCAGCAAAAACAGCAATACCGAATCCCCCAATTGGTAGCATTAAATTAGCGGTTAAATAATCTAAGAAATTGAAGATTGTTTTATCAAATATTTTAAAATCAGACCAGATATTAAACGAGAATGCTACACTCACACCTAAAGCCCAAGTTGCAATACCACTTATAACACTGGCTTTAACACGGGTAAAACCTTTATTTTCAATTAACCATGCAACCACTGGCTCAATCAATGAAATTGAAGACGTTAATGCCGCAAAAACCAGCAAAACGAAAAATAAAACACCAAATAACCAGCCACCTGTCATATTGCCAAATGCAATAGGTAAGGTCTGAAAAATTAAACCCGGACCAGAGCCTGGCTCTAATCCATTAGCAAATACCAAAGGAAAAATAGCAATACCGGCTAACAATGCAACGACAGTATCTGCACCAGCAATATACACGCTAGTTTTAGCAATAGAGACATGACTTGGCAAATAAGAACCATAAACCATAATCGCCCCCATACCTAAGCCTAAGGTAAAAAAGGCATGCCCCATCGCCGTTAATACTGCGTCGCTATCAATTTCACTAAAATCAGGACTGAATAAAAAAGATAAGCCTTGAAAATAGTATTCTCCAGTGGTCATTGCATAAGCCACCAAAATAATCAGTAAAGCAAATAATGTTGGCATTAAAAGCTGTACAGCCTTTTCTAAGCCACTGCGTACACCCCGCATTACCACACTCATAGTCGCAACCATAAATGCCGTATGCCAAAACACCAACTTTACAGGACTGGCAATTAAATCATCAAAACTGGCTTTAACGACTGCTGCATCTGAAGAAAATCCGCCAAAAAGAGCCTTAAATACATAAGCGCCAGCCCAACCAGCAATGACACTGTAATAAGATAAAATCAATACCCCAGCTATAACACCCATCCAGCCTAAATAATGCCAGTTTTTATTAGCATCTGCTTCAGCCGATAATGTTCCCAAAGTATTAATAGGGCTTTGCCGCCCTCTTCTGCCCATCATGCTTTCTGCAATCATGATGGGGATACCAATTGCCACAACACATGCTAAATACACTATAACAAAAGCGCCTCCTCCATTTTCACCGGTAATATAAGGAAATTTCCAAATATTACCTAACCCAACTGCCGACCCTGTTGCAGCCAGAATATAAGCGAATCGTGACGACCACTCTCCATGTATTGATTTTGTATTTGCCATTTTTGTGCCTAAAAATCTAATATAGTTACGTTCATTATCAACGAATCGAGTAAAATACCAAAATAAATCCTTTCCGTCAGTTTTAAAAAACCATTCATCATTGCTATGGCTGCTAAAAAATCCAAGAAAAAAAACAAACAATCAGACAATACCATTGCGGTTAATCGCCAGGCATCACATGAATTTTTCATTGAAGAACAATTTGAAGCGGGTTTAGTTCTGGAAGGTTGGGAAGTTAAAAGTTTAAGGGAAGGCAGAATTCAATTAAAAGAAAGCCACATTGTGATTCATAAGAGCGAAGCCTGGTTGCTAGGAGCCCATATATCACCATTACTTTCTGCTTCGACACATATTGTGCCAGACAGAGTAAGACGTAAAAAATTACTATTGCATAAAAATGAGCTTGATAAATTAATTGGTGCGGTGGAACGCAAAGGCTACACCATTATCCCTTTATCTATGTATTGGATAAAAGGCAGAGCAAAACTCAAAATAGGTTTAGCCAAAGGTAAAAAGCTACATGACAAACGCGCGGTTGCTAAAGATAAAGACTGGCAGCGTGATAAAGAACGCCTAATGAAGCATGCGTAGATAGATACTTACAATCGTTCTCAACATTGAAACGATTGTAAGTTAAGTAGATAACATAGGATGTGCTGACTACTGGAAGCGCATCTAACCAAAAGATGCGCTTCGTACCCTCAGCACATCCTATATCACCACCTTAATTTAATAGCAGTAACACTGGACGATAATTAATCCAATCTGCGCCAATACATCGCCAGTAAACTCCCAGAAACATTATGCCAAATACTAAAGATAGCACCTGGCAATGCCGCAGCAACTGAAAAGTATTTCACCGCAAGCGCCACACTTAAGCCTGAGTTTTGCATAGCCACCTCTATACACACCGTTCGACAAGTCCTTGCATCATATTTTAATAACCAAGGAATGGCATAACCCACAATTAAGCCAAAAAGGTTATGCAAACACACCGCCAATAGCACAGGCAAAGCCAAATCCGTTAAATTATCATGATTTAAAGCCACAATAATGGCGATAATAAAGATAATAGAAAATGAAGATAACAACGGAAAAACCGGTTGAATTTTCTTTAACCCTAGACTAAAAAAACTATTTAAAAGCGTCCCCACTAAAACGGGCAACAAAACAATCAGCAACAGACTTTTTAACATACCTTCGACAGGCACCGGCACCACCTGATTAAGATAAAGATACGTTAAAGCAGGCATTAAAATCACAGCGCATAATGTTGAAACAATCGTCATTAAAATAGACAAAGCCACATTGCCCTTCGCCAAATAACAAATCACATTAGATGCCGTGCCTCCCGCACTTGCCCCGACCAATATCATCCCCGTCATCACATCAACAGATAATTCAAGCAGAATTGATATGACATAAGCAAAAAACGGCATTAATAAAAACTGTATTCCCACCGCAATGGTTATAACCAAACGTTTTTTAACCACCGCTTCAAAATCAGCCCAGTTCAAGGTCATCCCCATGCTAAACATCACCAAAGCCAGCAAAGGAACAATAAATGATTTGAACGATAAAAAAATCGCTGGATTGACAAAGGCAATCGCTGAAAAAATAATCGCCCAAACAGGAAATAAATTAACTATCCTGTTAATCATTAACCGTATTTCCGTTATAATCCAAATTTTCAATCAAGCGAAACTGTTTAATTTTTACAGTTTCCAAGCCCAGTAAACGAAACACTTCTTTTCTGGGCATCTGATTAATTTCATCAACTTTAACCCCATACTTCAGTTTAAAAAAAGTATTCATCTTGCCCTTGGGATAAGCACTTAAAACAACTGCGACCTTATTATCAACCAATTTTTCAGCCTGTTCTAAAGCACTTTTAGTCTCAGCTTTTAAACCTGTAGCCCACAGTTTTTGATCTTTCTTAACCGGTGTTTGCAGATTCTCAGCACCTAGCGCCTTGGCACGCATAGCCGCTAAACGACTGCTTTTATTTGTTCCAACCAACAATGCACCTCTCACCGACGTTGTCTTATTTTCTTCCATAATCTATCTACAAACTGTAATCAACAATCCATCATTATCTCGCATAAAAGTTATAATCCTCAAAAAAACATGAGTAATCATTCAGATAAAAAAGTATCAAGCACAAGATACGTTAGAATACTCAGCTTTTTAACATCGCACCGGATTTACGTTCCGGTATGCATACAGGTATTTTATGTCATCCAATATAGTCGTCTCCGCGCTATACAAATTTGTCACGCTGGAAGATTTTATCTCTCTTAAACAACCGCTACTAGACAAGATGCTAGAACATCAAGTCAAAGGCACCTTATTACTGGCAAAAGAAGGTATTAACGGTACCATTGCCAGTGATAGAAAAGGCATTGATTCATTACTCGCCTGGTTACGCTCTGACCCACGTTTCGCCAATATCGAAACCAAAGAATCTTATGAACAAGACATGCCCTTTTACCGTACTAAAGTAAAATTAAAAAAAGAAATTGTCACCATGGGTGTTGAAGGCATAGACCCTGAAAAGATTGTCGGCACCTATGTAAAACCCAAAGACTGGAATGCGCTGATTACTGATCCTGAAGTCTTGTTGATTGATACTCGAAATGACTACGAAGTCCAAATAGGTACTTTTCAAGGCGCTGTTAACCCCGAAACAGAAACTTTTCGCGAATTTTCACACTATGTCAAAGAAAATCTTGACCCAAACAAGCACAAAAAAGTCGCCATGTTTTGTACCGGGGGTATACGCTGTGAGAAATCAACGGCTTATTTAAAAGAACAAGGCTTTGAAGATGTTTATCATCTACAAGGTGGGATTTTAAAATACCTGGAAGAAGTACCAGTCGAACAATCGACATGGCAAGGGGAATGTTTTGTTTTTGATAACCGAGTAGCGGTCAATCATAATCTAGAAAAAGGCCAGTATGA
>WTAG01000240.1 GCA_013139755.1 Methylomarinum sp.
GTTAAAGGGACCTGGTTAGAGTCACATTATAAATGGCAACTTGAAACTTTCTGGGTTGGACTGTTGCTAGTATTGATTGGGCTAATTACCATGCCTTTTTTAATCGGTTTTGGAGTTCTTTTTATTGCATCAGCTTGGGCAATATACAGAATCTTTTATGGCTTGTTTATATTGAATAAATCCAAAGAAGTTACAACGATTTCTAAATTTCCATTTATTTAATGTTGCCTAAAAAGGGTGAGGGTATAGGTGAGCTTGTTTATCGGTAGCACAATTATCTAGTGGCAATTAGGATTGTGCTGAACCATGGAGAGTTAGTTCTATTTCTTGATAGGTGCTTGCCTCATTCAATAGATGAAAGTTGGTGGTTATAGAAAATTTTCAATTTCACCTCACTTATAAAGAAAAAGGTATTCCTGGAGTGATCCTAGTAAATGCGAAGTTGATTGTTGAGGTTCGAGTTGTGAAGGAACTTGTTTGGTTCAGCAGGGAAGCTATAGATAAAGCCGATTAACTTTGGTTTTTTTGTGCATCACTTTCAGTGAAAAATCTTACTGAGCAACACCTCACAAAGAATAAAGGTGTTGGTAGTGTTCGTGATTTGGATAGTAATTCCAGTAAATTCAATGTGTTATCTGGCGTCCCGAGAGGGAGTCGAACCCCCGGCCTGCCCCTTAGGAGGGGGCCGCTCTATCCAGCTGAGCTATCGGGACAAATGACGGACGTATTCTAACATAAGGTTGCTTGTTTATTCTTTTCGTTTTCTAATTTCTTCACGTTCTATAGAGGCAACAAAATATTCCAGTTGTTTTTTATTTTTAGATGAAATATTTTCAAAATAGCCACCAATTTGTGTTCTACCGGTTCCATGGTTGCTTGTTTTTACAAAACGTACTGATAGATCAAAAATGATGGTGTGATCGTCAATATTGATTTGACAGTTTTTGACTGTGTCACCCCGTAGAAACCGAGCCTTATTATTAGAGAGGTTGACTCCTAGGCCACCACGCGATAAATCAAAAATATAGCCTCCAATAGATAATTTGGTTCTGTCAGATGCACCCGAAAAGGGAATGTTTAAAGAGGTTATTTGAATGCGAGGGGATGATCTGCGCTGAGGGTAGTATATTCGGTCAGGTATTGCTGCTTTATAGTAAGCAATGCCATGCGAAGATCCAGTATTAATGTCACTAAGTTTGAAAGCAAGACGGATTCCGTTAAAGATAGTTGAAAGCTTTAATTTGTTTTCACTGATTAATAGTTCATTACCATGTTTTGGGAGTAGTTCATCAAGAATGATTTGTTTGCTATCTATTTGAATGTCAAGAATTGATGAACTAAAGTGCTCAGTTGATCCATCAATGCTTATTGTGCATAAAGGGGATGCTTCTTCAATATTTTTTAGGAGTCTAGTGATCTTGCCTGGATCGGTTAGAAAATTTGGATTACTATTTAGTTCGGGATGGTAAAATTCGGAACCCTGCTCTGTTGGTTTTTCTTTTTTTTTTAGAAGTTTTTTTATTATCCCCATCATATGCAGTGCTCTCGATGTATTTTAAACCGTGAATAGTGTTCGCATATCAGATGTTGTTTTAAAATATTGGTTTCTCTACTTGTTACATCTATTTATGTAACAAGTAGTAGCGATTGTGATAGGCGGTATGATTAGTTTACACCGAAACCAACGAGTGGGAAAATCGTTCATTATATGTTGACCCATCGGGACCATATGTCGTTGCTTGTTGTGACTTTCCTTTTAGAATTTTCAATGAACGCTGGGTATGTTGCGCAAGAAGGTTGATGCTTGCGCCATTTTTTTCATTGAGAGAACGGCATTGTTTAGATATCGCAATTATTTCTTCCCAAAGATGGGTTGAGTTTTTTGTATTTAAGTTGACTGTTTCAGCCTTGTTAAAATATTCAGTAATCCCATCAGCAGTCATCGGTAATTTTTCAGTGGCTAAAACCTGGGTCAGTTGCTTTGAAAATTTGTCCAGTTGCGATACAGTTTCTTTTTTACTGGCAGCAATTTCTGATATGGCTGTCGAATCAGCATTGCTTTTTAAATTATCCGCTTCTGTAGATAACTGCTCTAGTAGCTTTAAACTTAAACTTAAAGCATTTTCAAGAAGTTTTTCAGTAATGGGGTATGTTTTGTTAATCATTGTCTTATCAACTGTTATAGAATTGTTCTCGTTCCATTTGAACCATCTTCGCAGCAATTTTCTCAGCATTAATAGGGTAAGTCCCTTCTTCTAATGCTTTTTTAACTGCATTAACACGCTCTTCATTAATAACAGGCGTGCTTTTAGATGTCTCAAATGCCTTTGTTATTTCTTTTGCAACAGCAGTAATATCAACACTATCTTTAGCTTTCTCAGTAGCTTGTGAGTTTGTGTTTGTTACCTTTCCATTCTGTGTTGGTTTTGATGGCAAAACAACATTATTTGCTTTGTTTGTTATCGATTGGATAGCCATGACATTTCTCTATTTATTTTTACCTGTAACTAATATCGGCACTATCATTAATTACTTTAGCTTTTATTGTAAATAAATCAAAATGTGACTTCAACCAGTCCTTTTTTAACGACTGTTGCCTGGATCATTTGTTTTGATGTTAAGTTTTTGACTTTAATGTTTTGTTTTTTTATGCCATCCATCATTGCTAAACCCGCAACACTAATTTGAAAGTTTGCATTGCTAGCTTTGATGGTGACTTTATCACCTCGTTTTATCAGTTTGGGTTCTGTTAAATGGGATCCATTAATAACTGCACCTAGGCCTAAGTTTTTTGTGGCTTGTTTCCCTGCAATAATAGTTTTATTAGTTATAAAACCAGCTCGTAGGGTTGATATGTCACGCTTTTCAAATTGTAAAATAGCTGGGTTGAATATTTCACCTCTACGGACAGGTTGGGTCAGTGTAATGACCTTTTTATACACTTTGATAGTCGCAGAGGTGTATATAGCCCATTTTCTTACGCTCTGGCACTTTACCCTAATTGAATTTCGGCCCGGTTTAAGTGAGCCATTATGTGCAAATACTTTTAATTCTTTGCTGCATAAAGGAAGTCGTAAGCGACTATCTAATTGACCTACATTTAATGTATATTCAGCATTTAATATTAAGTTTTTGTTAATGAAATGGCGTACAGCTTCTTGTATAGATGCAGGGGATTGGAATTGGGCTGCATTTACTTGCTGTAGAAAACCCATTAGTATGAATACTATTAAAAGAAAACTATTTTTTTTCATTGTCTTGTGTCAATTTAGTGGCTTATCGTTCTTGTTTAAAACATTAAGCACGTGGTATGCCAAACTTTTTCTCAAGTAAAAACGAAGAAAGCCGTTATACTAAACAAATGATTTTTTTGAGGGGATTTTCATGGCCGGTATTCTAGAAGGTGTTGACCAGAGAACTAAGTTAGCAGGGCATAATCGGTTTGAGCTTTTATTGTTTAAATTGTATGGGCGTCAACGCTTTGGACTTAATGTTTTTAAAGTTCAGGAAGTGATCCAGTGTCCTAAGTTAACGCAGATTCCTAAAGCACATTCTGTTATTTGTGGCGTGGCGCATTTACGTGGTAAAACAATTCCTGTTTTGGATCTTTCTATGGCTGTGGGGATGCCGCCATTATCTCGAGATTCTGAGTGTTATGTGATTGTTACGGAGTACAATAGATCAATACAAGGTTTTCTGGTAGGCGCAGTTGATAGGATTATTAATATAGGTTGGGAACAGGTAAAGGCACCTCCGAGTGGCTCAGGGAAAGAAGGCTATTTAACAGCAGTAACAGAAGTCGATGGTGAATTGATTGAAGTGATTGATGTTGAAAAGGTTATGAAAGAAGTTATTGGTGGTCAGGATAGTGCATCGGATGATGCGATTGATACTGATGTAATGGGTATGGATGATCATGTATTAATTGTTGATGATTCAAGTGTGGCTAGAAATCAAGTGAAACGGGTATGTACTCAGGTAGGCATTCAATGCACTACACTTAAAGATGGGCTGGAAGCCTGGGAACATTTGTCTAAATTGGTTGATGACGGTGTGAATGTTGCGGAACATTATTCTATGATTATTTCTGATGTGGAAATGCCTAGAATGGATGGGTATACATTAGCAACAAAGATTAAAAGTCATCCAGAGATGAAAGCAGTATATTTGATACTTCATACCTCTTTAAGTGGTGTTTTTAATACCAGTATGGTCGAAAAAGTAGGCGCTAATAAATTCTTGGCAAAATTTGACCCAGATTCATTGGTAAAAACTATTCAGGATCATTTAAAGGTGCGTCGTCAGGAAGGATTACACTGAGCGCTTGTGGTAAGTAATCCCTTTTTTATGGTCGTAGTGTACAGGCTGGGAATATAGATATGACTTCAAACGAATATAAAATTATTCAGGCTTTTTTAAGTCGGTCATGCGGGATTGTGCTCGGAGAGAGCAAGCAATATTTAGTGAATAATAGATTGACTGGATTGTTGCTTAAATTTGATCTGGCATCTTTTTCTGAATTAACTTCTATTATACAAGCGAATAGTTTAACTGCAGGAAAGATAAGGGAAGCAGTTGTTGATGCAATGACAACTAATGAAACCTTTTGGTTTCGTGATGATATGCAGTTCGTGGAATTAAGAAGTAAAATATTACCTGAGATTTTTGCCGGAAAATCAGGGACTATTAAGGTTTGGTCGGCGGCTTGTTCATCAGGACAAGAGCCCTATACAATTAGCATGTGCGCTGAAGACATTGCCAAGCAGTCGAAAACAAACAGGAATATACAAATTATTGGTACTGACATTTCTGAGACAATTTTAGCCGAAGCAAAGCGGGCTGTGTATACTGAAATGGCTTTATCCAGAGGGCTAGATTTACAGACTAGAAACCGTTTTTTCCAGAAGACCTATGACGGATACAAGTTAAATCCAGAGATTGTTAGTCGAGTAAGGTTTCAGCAATTTAATTTATTAAAACCTTTTTCCGTTCTTGGTCGGTTTGATGTGATTTTTTGCCGCAATGTTTTGATCTATTTCTCAGAAGAAGTTAAACGTGACATTCTTACTCGAATGGCAGATTCTTTGGAGCCAGGTGGCTTTATTTTTCTTAGTAGTACAGAATCAATGCCTGCGGGTATAAAAGGATTTGAGCCTGTTCGTGGGGAAAAGGTGCGGTACTTTAAAAAGATTTCCTGAGGGGTGAGTGCTGGATAGTCATTTTGTTGACAACGCTCAAGTTGCTGGCTCAAAATTATACGCTTTAGTGCAAGGCTTTAGCTGTTATAGCAATTTCAATCTAACCTTATTTTCCTCCATGCTTATAGGAATCTAGTGCGCTATCTATGGTGTATTGGCGGTTACTGAAGTCCGCTACAATATAATTTTATTACAAGATTGATGAAGTACTAGTTTGCACAGGGTTCCTGATTAAAGATTTCGAGAGTGACAGCTTTAGAATAATTATTTATTGGGGATACTAGCTGAGGTAGCAACCATAGCGACTTTCATCCCATAACACTTGAGTGTTGTTTTATCTAGGGTGGCGAAATCTTGCCATTCTCTTTTTAATAAACCGATTTGATCGGTTTATTCTGTTTTAATGTGAGATATAAGTCATGAAAACAGTCATATCATGATAAATCATTGTCATGGAACTTTATGTGATTCTATTCTTGATTGTTTATTGTCTATATATTATTGATTTTAAAGCCATAATTAAATATGGCATAGGCTGTGCTTTTTTATTTCGTAAGAAGATAATTGAGTGGTAATTATGGCTATTAATTTTGACAGTGCATTAGGGATTCATCCTCAGGCTTTAGCTTTACGTGAGAGACGCAGTGAAGTACTTGCTTCTAATTTGGCAAATGCTGATACACCAGGCTATAAAGCACGAGATTTAGATTTTCAATCGGTTTTGAAGCAATCTTTGCCTACATCTACGGTGATGGAGAAAACTCAACAAGGTCATTTTTCACCTAATGATAGATTGCTAGGGGCGGCAATGATGTTCCGCAACCCTCAGCAAGCATCATTAGATGGAAATACTGTTGAATCACATATTGAGCAAGCTAAATATTCTGAAAATGCAGTGCAATATCAAGCCAGTTTACAGTTTATTAATGGCAAGTTTTCTGGACTAATGACAGCAATCAGAGGGGAATAATTATGAACATTTTTGATATTGCCGGTAGTGGCATGAACGCGCAATCATTAAGACTTAATCTGGTTGCCAGTAACATATCCAATGCAAATAGTGTCAGTAGTAGTATTGATGAGGTATATAAATCCAGGCAGCCAGTATTTGCCGCAGACTTTAAAAGTATTATGGATAAGCATAATGCGACAAGCAAAGTGAATGTAAAGGGTGTAGTGGAAAGTCAGGCCCCTGCGGTAATGGAATACGCTCCTAATCATCCTATGGCTGATGATAAGGGTTATATCTTTAAACCTAATGTTAATACAGTAGAAGAAATGGCAAATATGATGTCGGCTTCTCGTTCTTATCAAAATAATGTTGAAGTCTTAAATACAGCAAAAGAAATGATGTTGAAAACGCTAAGAATGGGGCAGTAGGAGATAATCATGGCTATTAGTTCAATCGAAACGTATCAGAACATTGGTTTAGCAACGTCTGCTGATAAAGTGGCAGATAAAAAACAAGAATTAGGACAAGAAGAGTTTTTAAAGTTGATGACAGCTCAAATGACTCATCAAGACCCTAACAAGCCAATGGAAAACGGCGACTTTTTAGCACAAATGGCACAGTTTAGTAGTGTAGAAGGCATTGGTGAGCTAAATACTTCATTTAAAGAATTTGCTGAATCTGTCACTTCTGGTCAGGCATTACAGGCATCAACTCTGGTGGGTAAATCAGTGATGGTACCTTCTGGTGAAGGACTTATGTCTTTAACTGATGATTTGTCGGGCGAGGCAGTATTAAATGGTAGAACCAATAATTTAAAAGTTAGTTTTTTAGATTCTAATGGTGAAACAGTCAAAACACTGGAAATGGGTAAGCAGGAGCAAGGTAATATCGCATTTAACTGGGATGGTAAGTTAGATGATGGTACATACACTGATCCAGGACTTTATAAAATACGGGCTGAAGCAAATGTTGATGGAACCAATACAATATTGGAGACCTACGTGAGTGCGGGAGTAGAGAGTGTGGCATTAGGGAAATCAAATGAAGGTGTGACGCTGGCATTAGCAGGATTGGGTAATGTGGATTTTAACAACGTTAAGAAAGTATTCTAGAGCTTAGGAGAGCATTATGGGTTTTTCAACTGCATTAAGCGGCTTAAATGCCGCATCAAAAAGTTTACAAGTTCTTGGTAATAATATTGCCAATGCCAATACCACGGGTTTTAAAGAATCACGGACTGAGTTTGCTGATGTTTACAATAACACTACAATCGCAAGTGTTAGTAAAGTAGCTGCTGGAGCTGGTGTAAGTGTGTCTGAAGTTGCTCAGCAGTTTCATCAAGGTAATGTTGAATCAACACAAAATAATTTAGATCTTGCCATATCAGGTAACGGTTTTTTTGCCTTAGGAGATAATATTGATGCAACTAATGTTTCAGCTTATACCCGAAATGGTGCTTTTCATTTAAATCCAGAAGGCTATATTACTAATGATTCAGGTCATTTCCTGATGGGGGGTGCACCTGTCGGAGATAATGTAGTAGATGGATTTGATACGGGTGTTCCTCAAGCACTTAGAATAGATACCTCTCAAGGTAAGCCTTCAGCAACAACGGATATAGATTTAATTGTTAATTTAGATTCAAGAGATGACGTTCCTGTAAATCCCTTTGTAGGTTTTGACCCAGCGTTAAATGCGGGTCCAGATGTTGATAGCTATAATAGTGCAACATCGGTTACGCTTTTTGATTCGCTGGGTAATACGCATACATTAACGACTTATTTTGTTAAAGAACAGGCATCAGCTGTTGCCCCAGTGGTAGATCCTAATACTTGGTCTGCTTATCTATTTCTTGATGGACGCGGGGTTAATACTGGAGCAACAGCTACTTTGGATGATCCTACTGTAGCTGTACCTGTTGCTGCTGATTTGGTGGGTACTAAAATTCCCATGGTATTCGATAGCTTAGGCAATATGGTTGCAGCTAGCACAGGAACGGATACTACCGCTGGTTCTTTGGATGATTTTGTTATTACTGGCCTTGATATTTCAGCGTTGGATCCGAGTATTAAAGTTGACCCTTTGAGTTTTTCGCTTAATCCAACGGCTTCTACTCAATACGCCTCCAATTTTGATGTTAATGAGCTACAGCAAGATGGCTTTGGTGCAGGTAATCTAACAGGTGTGAGTATCGATTCGGATGGTATTGTTGTTGCACGTTTTAGTAATGGTACTGCCAATCCTCTGGGGCAGGTTATTTTAGGACGCTTTATCAATAACCAGGGTTTGTCAAAAATAGGCGATACAACCTGGCAGGAATCAACCAGTTCTGGAGGTGCTGTTTTAGGTGTTGCTGGAGGGAATAATTTTGGAACTATAAGTTCGGCTTCGTTAGAAAATTCCAATACAGATATTGCATCTCAATTGGTTAAATTGATTGTGGCACAACAAGCTTATCAAGCTAATGCCAAGACCATATCAACTGAAGATGAAATCATCCAGACTATTCTTAATATTTAGAATACGGGAGAATTATTATGGATCGTAGTTTATATATAGCAATGAGTGGGGCTAAGCAGACTTTGCTGGCTCAAACTTCAAACGCCAATAATTTGGCGAATTCGCAGACTACCGGTTTTAAGTCAGATTTTGATCAATTTAGGTCTATGCCTGTATTCGGGCCGGGTTTTCCCTCTCGTGTTTATGCGATGACTGAAAGGCCTGGATCTGATTTAAGCATGGGGCCGCTTCAGACCACAGGCAATGAATTAGATGTCGCTATTAAAGGTGATGGCTGGTTTGCGGTAGAGGGGGAGGATGGTAAAGAAGCCTATAGTCGTTCAGGTGATTTGAGAATAACACCTGAAGGCCGATTGTTAACCGGCAATGGAATAGCTGTTTTAGGGGATGATGGCCCCATTACGCTGCCACCTGCAGAAAAAATAGACATTGGTAATGACGGTACTATTAGTATTATTCCCGTAGGAGAGAATGAGGCTGCTTTGGTAGTTATTGACCGCATTAAAATGGTTCTTCCTGAATTAAGTAATTTGGAAAAGCGTAATGATGGTCTTATGTACACCAAAGATGGCAGTGTGCAAGTGGCTAATGCCGGTGGCAGTTTAATTCAAGGTGCGTTAGAAGGTAGTAATGTGAATGCGGTTTCTGCGTTAGTAGAGATGATTGAATTAGCCAGAAACTTTGAGCTACAAACTAAAGTAATGAAAAGTGCTGATGATAACTCAAGCGTTAGCGCTAAATTAATGCAAATGGCATAGTAAATGCATGTGTCCTAGTAAGACAATAAATTGTCATATTAGGAGGTCGTTATGACAGAACGTGCATTATGGGTGGCTAAAACAGGTTTAGATGCCCAACAAACAAAAATGGCGGTTATTTCCAATAACCTCGCTAACGTCAACACCATAGGCTTTAAAAAATCCAGAGCGATTTTCGAAGACTTGGTCTATCAAAATATCAGACAAGCGGGTTCTCAAACGACGCAAAATACTGAGCTTCCAACAGGATTGCAGTTAGGAACAGGTGTCAGGACTGTCGCTACAGAAAAACTGCATACGCAAGGTAATATGCAGCAAACAGAAAATTCATTAGATGTTGCGATTAATGGGCGGGGGTTTTTTCAAATCCTTATGCCTAATGGTGATATAAATTACACGCGTGACGGATCCTTCAAGCTAGACTCTACTGGGCAAGTAGTAACCTCTAGCGGCATGACTTTAGAGCCCAATATTACTATACCCACGGATGCTTTGAGCATATCTATTGGTCGTGATGGTACGGTCTCGGTCGTGCAGCCGGGTAGTCCTGATTCAGTAGAGCTGGGGCAGCTTGAATTAGCCAGTTTTGTTAATCCGGCAGGTCTAAACCCAGTAGGTGAAAACTTATTTTCAGAGACAGTGGCTAGTGGAGCACCTGTTGTTGGAACACCGGGAGAAGATGAGTTTGGAGCTGTTTTTCAAGGTTCACTAGAAACCTCTAATGTTAATGTGGTTGAAGAACTGGTCAATATGATCGAGACACAAAGAGCTTATGAAATGAACTCAAAAGCCATTTCAACCACCGATGAAATGTTAGCTTATGTGTCACAGCAACTCTAACTAGGGTGACTATTATGATGATGCAAAGAATAATTGTTGTTTTTAGTTTGTCTGCTTTAGTGGGCTGTGGGGCATTGCCAAAAAGAGACCCTGACTTTTCCCCTGTACAAGCTGTAGATCTTAGGCCTCCTCAGCAAAGTAATGGTTCAATTTATCAATCCGGTTACGATATGCGTTTATTTGAAGACCAGACCGCTAAACGGGTAGGTGATATTTTGACGATTAATTTAGATGAGGATATTGAAGCCAAGAAAGAAGCCGACCTAGATGCTACAAAGAAAACCTCAACTTCGGTAACAGCACCAAATATTGCCGGGATTGATCCTTCAATTATATTTGGTAGTGATTTAAGTGCAACATTAGCATCCGAACATGACTTTCAAGGTGAGGGTGAGGCGAATCAGAGTAATAGTTTAACAGGTAATATCAGTGTGACAGTCGTTGAGGTATTGCCTAATGGTTACTTGAAAATTCGAGGGGAAAAGCGAATGACTTTAAATGATGGCAGTGAATATATTCGTTTATCCGGGATAGTAAGACCAATAGATATTAGTTCAGCAAATACCATTTCGTCATCTAAGATTGCGGATGCAACCATTATGTATACAGGGGAAGGTGCTGTTGCTGATGCAAGTAAAATGGGCTGGTTTGCCAAGTTCTTTTTAAGCCCAATATTTCCTTTCTAGAGGATAATGAAATGAAACGTATATTATTAGTTGGCTTGATGTTCATGGCAATTTGTCCTAGCACTTATGCAGAACGTATTAAAGACCTTGCCTCTATCGCGGGTGTTCGTAGCAACCAGTTAGTGGGTTATGGTTTGGTCGTTGGGCTAAACAGGACAGGAGATAAAACAAAATTTACCGGACAGAGTTTACGAAGCATGATGGCAAGATTAGGCCTAACTTTTCCACCCGGTATTGACCCTAAAGCGAAAAATATTGCCGCTGTCTCGATACACGCTGATTTACCCGCTTTTTCTAAGCCTGGACAAAGAATTGACGTTACTGTTTCTTCAATTGGTGATGCTAAAAGTTTACGTGGTGGTTCATTATTAATGAGTCCATTAAAAGGAGCTGATGGAAATGTTTATGCGGTCGCTCAAGGCAATTTAGTGGTTGGAGGCTTAAGCGCAGGTGGCAAAGATGGCTCTAAAATCACAGTCAATAACCCTTCGGTAGGACGTATTCCTAATGGCGCAACAGTAGAGCGAAGTGTACCAACATCGTTTAGCAAAGGAAATTCACTGGTATTTAATCTACATAACTCAGATTTTACTACCGCAAATCGAATGGTTGAAGCAATTAACAGGGTATTAGGGCCTGATACTGCAAAAGCAATAGATGCAACATCGGTAAAAGTTAATGC